>CAMWTD010000195.1 GCA_947177085.1 uncultured Desulfovibrio sp. | reverse complement strand
GAGAAAGCGCTGGCGGCGGCCCTTACCGAGGCGCTCCCCGGCGTGGACGCGGCGCTCGCCGCCGGGGACATGGCCGGGGCGCTGGCCCGGCTTGCGGCCCTCGGCCCGGTGGTGGACGCCTTTTTTGACGGCGTCATGGTCATGGCCGAGGATGCGGCGGTGCGCCGCAACCGCCTCGCCCTGTTGCGGGCGCTGGGCGGCCGCGTGGCCCGCGTGGCCGACATTGCGGCGCTTCAGATATAGCCCCGAAAGCGCTTGACAAGCGCGCGGAATGCGGATAAGAACCCTGTTTCGTATTTCTGGCAACACCATCGCGGCGCAGGCCGCGTGCGGAACGACAGATTGCGCGGGCTGGTCCCCGGCGGCGGCAGCGCAAGGAGTGGAGGAAGAACGTGGCCAATCATAAATCCGCCATCAAGCGGCACAAGCAGAGCCTCAAGCGGGCCGCCCGCAACCGCGCCCAGCGCACCCGCGTCAAGAACGCCGTCAAGGACGTGCGCGCCGCCATTCAGGGCAATGACAAGGGCCTCGCGCAAAAGCAGTTGAGCGAAGCCTCCTCCGTGCTCGCCAAGGCCGCGGGCAAGGGGGCCGTCCACTGGAAGAAGGCCGCGCGCAAGATTTCGCGCCTCGCCAAGGCCGTCAACGCCCTTGAGGCGGAGTAGGGCGCAAGCCCCAGATTTTTCTTGACAGCCCTCGCCGTCAGGAATAAAAAGTTCACTTACGCGCCCGTAGCTCAGCTGGATAGAGCACCAGGCTACGAACCTGTAGGTCAGGAGTTCGAATCTCTTCGGGCGCGCCATTTTTCGAGGCGTCTGCGGTTTCCGCAGACGCCTTTTTCATGACCTACCTAAGAGGACATTTTCAGGGCTTGCGTTGGCGGCGCACGGCCGCCGGGCCAGTGCAGCCCATAAACTCGAAGCCCGTGAAAAACTCTGCCGCCTCCGTCGCCCCGGGCAATGACGGTCAGTTCAAACCCGGAGGCTCCGGCTGGTCCGGGCGGCCAGGTGGAGCATCCCGGCTTTGAGGGGCCGTGGCCGGCTTGTTGGGTATCCTGCCGCCTTGGATGGGCATTTTTAATCGCCGCGCCAGAAGCCTGAGCCCCCTGTTGGCGAGGGAGCCACTCCGCGACCAAGATTGACTTTCCCAATTATACCGATTATTCATCCACGACTGATTTATCGCCATTTATGGGCCGCGGGCCGCTTGCGCGGCCTGCGCGTCGCCGCGCATATCCGCGTTCCCAACTCCCAGGAGTCTCCATGAAAAAGATCATGAGCCTCGGCGCTTCCCGTCGGCAACTGCCGTTTATCAATATTGCAAAAGCGCGTGGATATTACACCATCGTCGTTGGCCCCGAAGGGGACTATCCCGGTTTCAAGGTTGCGGATAAAGCCTATTTTTTTGATACGCGGGACAAGGAACACATTCTGGAAGCTGCCCGGGCCGAAAAGATTGACGCCATCACCACGGACCAGACGAATGTATCTGTGCCCACTGTCGCTTATGTGGCGAAGCATATGAATCTGCGTGGCATTGATGAGGATCTGGCCCTGCAGTTTACCGATAAATACGAAATGCGCAAAAAAGTCCGGGAGCTGGGCATTGCCCAACCGGATTTCCGCAAGGCAGTGACTCTGGAGCAGGCGCTCGCCGCAGGGGAGGAACTGGGCTATCCCCTCGTGATTAAGCCTGTCGATTCGCAGGGCAGCCGGGGTGTTTTCAAGATTGCAAATCCCGCGGAACTGCGCAGGATGTTTCCCGAGTCCCTGGCATTTTCTGGGCAGGGGGCGGTCATTGTGGAACAATTCATCAATGGCCGCGAGTTTGTGGCTAATGGTTTTGCCATGGGCGGCAGGTATCGGACGCTGAATGTGGGCCGCCAGATGCTTTTCGACACTCCGGGGCGTTTTATTGCGAATATGTGCATGGTTTTTTCTACCGCCGGCAAACTCCCGGAAGATCTGCGCAAGGTGGAGGAAACCAATACGCGCCTTATTGAGGGCATGGGGTTGCCCTTTGGCATCACCTATTCGGAATACATCCTTTCGGATGACAATGGCCGCGTTTACCTTGTGGAATGTGCCGCACATGGGGGAGGGGTTTTTATTTCCTCGCATCTCACGCCCTACGCCTGCGGCTTTGATGCCAACACGGCGCTTATCGATTTTCTCGTGGAAGGGAGGGAACGTTTTCCCGAGGCTGGCGAGCTGGAGGACAATATAGCGGCATGGCGTTGTTTTGCATTGCCCGAAGGCGTCATCCGGCATTGTTCCGGACAGGACGAGCTTTTAAAAATACCCGGGGTGCGCGATGCCTTTCTGGACGGTATTGGGCCCGGTATGCCCGCGCACAGGCTGGAAGACGATGGCCAGAAACTGGGCCCCATAGTCTACTCCGGCAAGAAGGAAACAGAATTGCTGGAGGCAATGGCGCAAACAGCCAAAACCCTGCATATTGAGGTCGACACGCCTTCCGGCCCGGCCAACATCATATGGTAAACGCCAAGGTTATGTTATAGAACGGAGTTGATGGAAATTCCTTAATTCCGTCTGGGGCGGAGCGACAGACGGATGCCAGTGCCGGAAGAATCCTAAAAAATAAGATTTTTAGGTATCGGCGCGCTAGCCCTTGGCGAGCTTGCGAGCCTTACGGATAGCGACAGCGGCTGCGTTGACTGGCTATAAGAGGTAACTAATTGCTGTCTCCATCCGTAGCTTCCTTCGTCGCAACGGCTGGAGCAAGGCTGTTTTTGACGGATAATTTCGGCGTCATGCAGGCAGCAAAGGCGCAACGTCAACTCGAAGTATAATAAGGCCAACGCCAAAAGAAATTTTTAAAAATCGTTAGGCTGCGATGGAAACCCCAATCAAACCCCAAATTTCCTTCTGCATACCCTGCTACAGAAGCGAGAAACCCATTGGCGACGTCATTGCTGGAATCCGCAAGGCGATGGCCGAAAAGGCGGACCTTTACGACTACGAAATAGTATGCGCCATTGACGGCTCGCCTGACAAGGTAAGCAGCGTCCTGAATACTCTGGCAGCACAGGACAGCCGCATAAAGGTTGTGGAATTGAGCCGCAATTTCGGGCAGGGCAATGCGCAGATGGCCAGCCTGCACTATGCCGGCGGCGACTATTGCATTTGCCTTGATGACGACGGCCAGTGCCCTATTGAGCACGTGTGGGAGCTCTTTGCGCCCCTGCGGGAAAATGCCGACGTGAGCATCGCCGCCTATCCGCACAAGGAGCAAAGCCGGTTCAAGAATTTCGGCAGTCGCGTGAATCACATCATGGTCCATTTGTTACTGGATGTTCCCTCCGACTTCCAGGTATCCAATTTTTTTGCCTTCCGCGCCTTCATCCGCGAGCAGGTCCTGCGGTATCCCAATCCCTACCCTTATATTCCGGGCCTTTTGGCAAAGGCCACGGACAATTTTGCATTTGTGCCCATGCGCGAGCATCCCCGCGCATCCGGCAAAACAGGCTACACCTTCCGTAAACTGGTGAGCCTCTGGATGAATGGTTTTACCAGCTTTTCCGTGCGGCCCTTGCGCGTGGCGAGCCTGCTTGGCTGCATCTTTGCATTGCTCGGCTTCGGCTTTGGCCTGGAGGCCATTCTCCGAAAAATTTTTCTCCCCGGCATCCAGTCGGGCTACACTTCCATCTTTGCGGCCATCCTGTTCATCGGCGGCATCATCATGTGCCTTCTGGGGCTTATTGGCGAATATGTGGGCCGCATCTTTATCTGCATTAACCGTTCGCCCCAATTTGTGGTGCGAAGGACCGTCAATGTCGAAAGCGATGCGGCGGGGGCGAAGCCGGGCCAATAATTTCCCCTGGGTGAACGCGGCGCTTTTTCCGGACAGACGGGGACACAGATGCCGGACTCCACCCAGCGCCGAACAGCATTTCACCAGCATTGCAACGGTTCCTCCGCCGCACCTGCCGGGAGCATCTTGTCCATGAACCATCTCTATATTGCCGCGACTGTCCTCTTTGCCCTGGCGAGCCAGCTTATCATGCGCTGGCAGGTGGGCCTTGCCGGGGACGCGCCCGTCGCCTTGTGGGACAAGGCGCTCTTTATCGGCCGCATTTTTCTCTCGCCCTGGGTCATGCTGGCTTTCGCCTGCACCTTCCTTTCCGGCGTCGCCTGGATGCTGACGCTGACCAAGTTTGACCTGAGTTATGCCTATCCCTTCACCAGCCTGAACTTTGTCATCATGCTGATTTGCGGCGCGCTCTTTTTTGAGGAACCTTTTACCCCGCATAAGCTTGTTGGCACCCTGCTGGTGGTCATAGGCCTGATCATTGTCACGAGAGGCTGAAATGGCTCGCAACATTTCCTTCAATGTCCCCCACATGACGGGGAAGGAACTGGATCATATCCGCAACGCCAATGCCCATGGAAAACTGGCTGGCGACGGGCCCTAT
>CAMWTD010000194.1 GCA_947177085.1 uncultured Desulfovibrio sp. | reverse complement strand
GCCCAGAGCCTCGGCGGCGCGGGCCGCCGTCAGGGCAACGGCGATGGGCTCGGTGCAGCCGAGCGCGGGGACGACCTCGCGGTGGAGCAGTTCGAGAAAGGGGGCCTTGTCGCTCATGCGTCCGCCCCGCCGCTGTGCTGCAGCGGCCCGAGTTGTCCGTGGCGGTTGAAGACGCCGTCAAGGATAAGGGTCAGCGCGCCGTCGCCGGTGACGTTGCAGGCCGTGCCGAAGCTGTCCTGCAGGGCGAAGATGGCGATAAGCAGGGCCACGCCCGTCTGATCAAAGCCGAGCACGCCGGTGACGATGCCGAGCGACGCCACGACAGTGCCGCCGGGCACGCCGGGCGCGCCTACCGCAAAGATGCCCAGCAGGATGCAGAACAGGATCATGGTCCCCACGGAGGGCAGGGTTCCGTAGAGAATGAGGCTGATGGTCATCACGAAGAAGGTTTCCGTGAGCACCGAGCCGCAGAGGTGCACCGTGGCCCCCAGCGGAACCATGAATTCCACCATGGTGCGACTGAGCACGGGCGAGCGGTGCGCGCACTCAAGCGCCACGGGCAGCGTGGCCGCGCTGGACATGGTTCCCACGGCTGTGAGGTAGGCGGGGGCGTAGAAGCGGAACACCTGGGCCGGGTTGCGCCCGGAGACGATGCCGCCGATGCCGTAGAGCACGCCGAGCCAGACGAACTGGCCGATGATGACGAGCACCACCATGGTCACGAAGATGGGCAAGTGCCGCGACAGCGAGCCCTCATAGGCGAGCCCCATGAAGGAAAGCCCCACGAAGAAGGGCAAAATGGGGATGAGCACATGCAGCACGAGCCAACTGATGACCTTTTCAAATTCGTCGAAAAGCGCGGTCAGGGTCTTGGCGCGCGTCCAGGCGATGCCGAGGCCGAGGAAGAGCGCGGTGATGAGGGCGCTCATGACGCTGAAGAGCGGCGGGATGTCGAGCCGGAAGACCATTTCCGGCAGCTTGCGCAGCGACTCGGCCTCCGTGGCGATGGAGAGATGCGGGATGACCACATAGCCGGAAATCATGGAAAAGAGCGCCGCGCCCAGCGAGGAGGCATAGGCGAGCGCCACGGCCGCCACGAGGATCTTGCTCGCGTTGCTGCCGAGGCGCACGATGGCCGGGGTAATGAAGCCCACGATGACGAGCGGCACGAGGAAGAAGATGATCTGCCCGAGGATGTGGCGCACGGAAACCACCACGTCCATGATGGGCTCGTTGACCACAAAGCCGAGCAGGGCGCCGATAATAAGGCCCGCAAGCAATTTGATGATGAGCGAAAGGTCTCCGATCTTTGCCATGGTCAACCTCCTCACGGCTGGCTCTTGCCCGGCGCGCGCCACATGCCGCGCATCCGGGTCGCCCCGCCACTATAGGCGGGAGCGGCCCTCCGCGCAAGGAGGTGCGGCCGGGATTTTCCGCTGCCGGGGCTTTATTCCAGGATATAGCGCATGGGATTGACGGGCACGCCGTTGAGACGCACCTCGTAGTGGAGATGCGGGCCCGTGGTGCGCCCGGTCATGCCGATATGCCCGAGCACCTCGCCGCGTCGCACCCACTGGCCCGGCTTGACCGTGGCGCGTTGCAGATGGGCGTACTTGGTGACGATGCCGCCGCCGTGGTCAATCTCCACGCTGTTGCCATAGGCCCCGTCGCGCCCGGCCATGATGACCGTGCCCTCGGCGGGCGCGACCACGGGCGTGCCCATGCGGTTGCTGATGTCGAGCCCCTTGTGGAACTGGCCGCCCCGGCCGAAGGGCGACGTGCGCCCCCCGAAACTGGAGGACACAAAGCCCGTCACCGGCCAGATGGAAGGCATGGACGCGAGGATGTTGCGGTTCTCGCGCAGGGCCCGCAAAAGATCCTGCTGGCGAACCTCCTCGAGACGCGTGGCCTCTGAAAGCCGCCCCAGAAAGTCCTGCATCTTGCGGGCGGCAAGCTCCTGCCTGTGCAGGGGCAGATAGGTGCGGGAAAAGTCGCCGGGCCCGTCGCCCACTTCGGCGGGGTCCTTCTCCATGTTCATCATGAGCCTGAGCTTGGAATCAAAACGCTGGATGCGCAAAAGGTCGCGGCTCACGGCGGTGATGCGCTCGGCGAGGCTCACTGTCTGGCGGCGCTGCTCCTCGGCCACGCGCTGCGCCGTGGCGAGGTCTTCCTCAAGATGGCGGTTTTCGAGCCATTCGCGCCAGAGCCAGATATTGCAGCCCACAAGCGCGATGACGAGCAGGCAGGCCGCCAGACCGAGCCAGCCGCGGAGATGGAGGTTGCGGCTGCCGCTGCGGCCCTCCTTGAAGATGACGATGTGGTACTTGCCGAAAAGCATGGATGGTCAGTCTAGGAGGCCCCCGCGCCGCTGTCAATGACGCCCCGGGCGCGCCCGAGGGGCGCGCGGAGGCTGACAGACGCCCGCCGCGCGTGTATGCTGGCGCGGCCTTTTTTCACTCAGGACGGGAGGGAAACAATGTCGCAGGAAGCCCCGAATCCGGGCGGCGCGGATGCCGCGGCCAGGGAGGCCTTGGCCGCCTGTTTGCCGGAATTTTACGCCGCGGTGGGGGAATTTCCCGACCTCCATGTGGAGCCCGGCCTTTCGGACGCGGACATCATGGCGCTGGAAACGCGGCTGGACTTCCGCGTCGCCGAGGGCCTCAAGAAGCTGCTCCGGCAGTGCGCGACCATCTCCATGAACGGCCTTTCGGTTCGCGCGGCGCACTTCGGGCCCATCGTCATGCCGAGCTCCGAGGCGCTCATCATCGGCGAGCTCTACCTGCACAATCCCGGCGACCGGCTGCTTATGCTGCCGGGCGACGAGACCGTCTACTACCTCGAGCAGCGCAATGGGGCCATCACCAAGCTCGCGGACTCGGTGGAGAAATTCTTCAATCAGACCCTTCCCCGGCATCTTTACGGCTAGGTTCCGCGCCGTCCGCTCCCGCATGGCGGCCGAGCTGCCAGCGGGTGAGGCCGCGCAGGATGGAGCGCCGCGCCTCCGGGATGTCGGCCGCGAGCGCGCGCAAGGCGGCCTCCATGCCGCTGCGGGCCGTATGCCCGGCCGAGGGGCATGCATTCTCCCAAACGGGCAGAGCCCACTGCCGCGCCGCCGCGCGCACCTGCTTCTTTTCCACAAGAAGCAGCGGCCGCACGAGCTCAAGGCCGCCATGGAAAAAGCTCTCGCGCATGGCGAGGCCGTCCACCCGGCCGTTGCGGCAGAGATTGAGGAAGAAGGTGGTCACGAGGTCGTCGGCCGTGTGCCCCAGGGCAAGGTGGGTGAGGCGGTAGTGGCGGCAGAGATCGAAAAGGCGCTTGCGCCTGAGCCACGCGCAGCGGAAGCAGGCCGAGCGCTTGCGGTTGCGCTCCGAGTGGGCTTCGGGGCCGTGGTCCGTAAGCTCCACATGCCCGGGGATGCCCTCGGCGGCCAGCCACGGGGCCAGCGCGGCATGGGCGGCGGGCTCAAAGCCGGGATTACAGTGCAGCGCCATGATCTCAAAGGGAAAGGGCACGATGCCCTGGCGGATCTTCAGCGTCTTCAGGAGCACAAAACTGTCCACCCCGCCCGACACCGCCACGCCGATGCGGCAGCCCGGCCGCAGCATAGCCGCCTTCTGCATGGCAAGGCCCGTGGCCCTGACGCAGACCTCCTGCGCGTATGTGCGTTTTTCGCGTGCCATAGGCCCCCCGGCCAGTTTTCCCCGCGGCGGCCGCCTCCTGCGCCGCAACGCTTGACGCTGTGGCCGCCCTCGTCTAAAGTAGCGTGTTTCAGCCGGGAGAAGCCCGGCTGCCGCCCCTTTACAACAACCGGGGCGGCATTATTTTTCCGGCGTGACCCCGCCGCAAACGGAGGCAGCATGGCCCGCATCACCGTGGAAGATTGCCAGGAACGCGTGGACAACCGTTTCCTGCTTGTGCAGATGGCCATCAAGCGCGTACGCCAGTACCGCGAAGGCTACGAGCCCCTGCTGGAATCGCGCAACAAGGAAGTGGTCACCGCGCTGCGCGAGATCGCGGCCGGCAAGATCCTTCCCGACGACAAGTCGCTCTATACGCCGCTTCCGACGGATGGGGAAGCGCCCGTCGCCACTCCCGCCGACGAGGCCACTCCCACTTCCGGGAACTGACAGCCCGGATGACGGCGCGCGCCGGTGTCGCGCCGCCGCACAAGGACTGTACGCCAGATCATGACAGTACGCGACTATTACGAGGTGCTCAGCGTTTCGCGCAGCGCCGGAACCGAGGAGATCAGGCGGGCCTACCGCAAGCTCGCCATGCGCTACCACCCGGACAGGAACCCGGGCGACGCCGAGGCCGAGCTCAAGTTCCGCGAGGCCGCCGAAGCCTATGAAGTGCTTCGCGACCCGGACAAGCGCGCCCGCTACGACCGTGTCGGCCATGCGGGCGTGCCGGGCAGCGCCGGCGGCGGCTGCGGCCGCGCGGAAGACATCTTCGC
>CAMWTD010000193.1 GCA_947177085.1 uncultured Desulfovibrio sp. | reverse complement strand
ATCTGGACGCGGCAGGTGCCGCATTCGCTGGTGGCAAAGTCCGCGCCGCTTTCGCGCACCACATGGAAGAGCTCGGAACCGATTTCCTGGGCGATGTCGTACTTTTCCTTCTTGAAGCCGTAGCTGCCGGAAATGCCGCAGCAGCCAGCGTCCGCGTTGCGGGCGCTCACCCCCTTGAGACGCTGGAGCAGCCGGAGCCCGGGAAGCCCGTTGCCCTGCGCGCGCAGGTGGCACGGGGCATGATAGATGAGGGAGAGGTCGCCGGGAGCCTTGTCCTCCAGCACGAGCTCGCCGCGATCCACGCAGTCCAGCAGGAAGTCCTGCGCGTCTTCCAGGACGCCCGCGCCGTGCTTTTCCACGAGGTCGGGGAAGAACTCCGGCAGGTCCTGGCGGAAGGTGAGGGCGCAGCTCGGGCAGCCCGTGACCACGGGGATGCCCTGTTCGCGCCAGCGGGCGATCTCGGCGAGATTGCGCTTGGCCTGGCGGCGGCTGTCCTGCCAGAAGCCGTTGGCGATCATGGGAAGCCCGCAGCAGCCGAACTTGTCGGGCGTGATGACCTCATAGCCCGCGCGGTTGAAGGCCCATATCATGTCAAGGCCCGTCTGCGGGTCATAGACATCCACAAAGCAGCCGGGGAAGAAGACCACCTTGCGCGGCAGCGAGGGCTGCTCCACCTTGCGCGCCATCTGGCGGAAGGTCTTGGGCGCAAATGCCGGCAGCGGGGCGCGCTTGTCGATGCCGAACATGTCGAGCACCTTGCGCGTCACCGGGTTGAGCATCCCGAAGTTCTTGAGCCCGGCGGGAATGAGCTGGAGCAGCTTTGCCTGGAGCTCGCCGTGCGCGAGCACCCAGTCGCGCATGCTCGTTCCGTGCTTCTTGCAGTGCTCCGCCCGGGCCAGCATGTTGATACTGGAGACGGGCACCCCCTGCGGGCAGGTGATGTCGCAGTTTTTGCAGTTGGCGCAATAGGTGAGGGACTCGTCCTCGGCGAGGCCGAGCAGGCGGAAGCGCTCATAGGCGGGGCCGATCATGCGCGGCCCGAGGAACTTGGGCGTCACCCGGGCCACCGGGCAATGCACAACGCAGGTGGTGCATGCGATGCACTTGTCGGGACTGATGCGAACGCTCATTGCTCCCCTCCTGTGGCGGCATCCCCGTTGTGGCGTGATGCGCCCGCAAGTTCCGCAGCGGCGAGACCGGCTTGCCAGCCCGTTGCCAGCGCCACGCCGTAGCCGCTTTTCTCCACGGCGGGATCGTGGCCGGCCAGCGTGCGGCCCGCAAAGAAGACATTTTCCAGCGCGAGCGCGCCATTGGCGTCCAGCGGGCGGAGCTTGTCATCCACGCTCACGCCGAGGCCGGAGACCACATGCGTGCCGAAGATTTCCGGTTCGGTCCATGCATCCACATCCTGGGGCATCTCGAGGTCGAGCCCGAAAATGCGCTCGCTCGCGCGGCCGGCCTCAAGCTGGATGCCGCCGCCGAGGATGCCGCCCGTGGCGGCCACATAGGCCCGGGCCTTGACGGCATAGTTGCGGCCGGTGCTTGAAATATCCAGGGAAAGGCATTTCCCCTCGGCGATGCCCGCGCTGATGACGTTGGCATTCTCCACCATTTCCACGCCAAGGGCCGCGAGCTCCTTCAAAAGCGCGTCCCGGATGCGCAGGCCGCCCACTCCCGGCGGGATGGAGAGCATTTCCACCACCGGGCAGCCGACGGTCTCGCGCAGCTCGCGCGCAAGGGCGCTCGCCGCATGGCGGCCGCAGATGGGCGGCAGGAGCACGAGGTCGCAGCCTTCCGCCCGCTCCTTCAGGGAGCCGATGAGCCACTCGCTCCCGCCGGACCGCTCCGCCGCCCGGGCCAGGTCCAGGGCATTGAGCGCGCGGTGCGCGTCATCGAAGGGCGTGGGGATGAGGCACGGGTAATAGTCCTTGTCGGCCCAGCCGGGGTAGCGGCGCAACTGGTCGATGACAAGGGCCGGGCGGCAGTCGCGGAAGCCCATCACGCTCGCCACCAGGATGCGCTTCGCCTTGGCAAGGTCGTCCGGCTCAAAGGTGTCCGGCACGAGATAGGTGGGCTTGAGCGTGCCCATGATGGTGGGCACGCGCGTATTGCGCGGCTTGCCGTCGCTTTCGGCAGGTCGCAGGACAAGGCCGTGCCTGGCCGTCGTTTCCGTGAGCGCGTCCAGCGCGGCGCGGACTTTCTCCGCCCCGAGCAGCCTGTAGGGGTGGGTGGGCGCAAGCTGGGCCATGGCGTCCCAAGGGTCCACCACGCTGGCCCCGTCCGGCGCGTAGCCGAGCAGATCCACGCAGCCTGTGCCGATGGCGAGGCAGCCCATGCCCTCGCTGATGACGCGCACTTCGCGCCCCGCACGGGCGGCGGCCAGCGCGGCCATGAGGCCCCCGAGCCCGGAGCCCACCACGATAACGTCAGTTATTCTGCTCATGCATGGCTCCGTCAAGATTGAGGATTCCGGCATACACGGACCGGCTGAACTCCATTTCGCGGGCCTGCTGGCCCCAGATGACGGGTCTCAGGCCCTTCCAGCGCTCCTGCAGGAAGCGGCACATGCTGTCCGCCGGGGCAAATTCCAGCGGGATGCCGTGCTCCACGAGGGAAGCCACGGAGCGCAGCGAGCAGAAGGTGCCCTGGCAGGTCCCCATGCCGAGCCGGGTGCGCAGGCGGATATCCGTCAGCGAATGAGTGGAGGGGTCGCGCGCCACGCACTCCACCTCGGCGAGGGACACCATTTCACATTCGCAGAGCAGCGGATTGCCGCCGCCAAAATCGGTGATATGCGTGTTCTTGGTATTCCTGGCCGCCACGGCCGCCACCTCAGCGATTTGCAGGGTGGCCGTGAGGTCGTCGCCAAGGCGGTCGGCCATGAGGTTCAGGGCGCGCACCGGGAAGAGCTTGGCCGCCCGCGCGAGCACGGCTGGATCTGGCGTTTCTATGAGGGGCTCTTCCGCCGTCCGGCAGGGCGTCGTGACCTTGAGACGCCGGCAGACATCGTCGCTGACGCGTTCCGCCATGAGGCGATAGGTGGTGAGCTTGCCGCCGAAGATGGAGACCATGCCGTCAAGGCCGTCAGCCGCGTGGTCCACCACGTTGAAGTTGCGGCTCGCCTTGCGGCCCGAAGCGCCGCCCGGGGTATAGAGGGGGCGCGTGCCCGCAAAGGCGCGCAGGATGCGGTAGTCATGCACCTGCGGGAAGAGCGGCTCGCCGATCTCGAGCAGGCGCGTCACTTCGGGATAGGTGGGGATGGTGTCGTCCGGCCGGTCCGTGGGCACTGAGGTGGTGCCGAGAATGGTCACGGAGCCGTGGGGCACGAAGATGTCGCCGTCAGAGCTCGGGTGCAGCCGGTTGATGACGCGCGAGGTGAAGCGGTGGTTGAACACAACGAGCGTGCCGCGGTCCGGCGTGATGGCCGCTTCAAGCCCGGCCATGGCCGCCACCTCGCCCGACCACGAACCGGCCGCGTTGACCACGATGCGGCACGCGATCTCAAGGGTTTCGCCGGTCATGAGGTTGCGCGCGGTCACGCCGCAGACAGCGCCGTTGCGCTGTTTGATCTCCTCAACCTTATGATAGAGGTAGGCGCGCCCGCCATAACGCTCGGCTGACATGCGGTTGTGGAGCACCAGCCGGAAACCGTCGACGCAGGAATCCGGCACGCGAAAGACCCGCTGGATATCAGGGGCGAGATTGGGCTCCAGCTTTAGGGCCTCGGCGGGCGTGATTTCCTTGACCTTGATGCCCGCGGCGTCGCAGCCCTTGATCCAGGGCTCCACAAAGTTGGGGTCATCCTTGGGGGTGAGGACGAAAAAGCCCTCGGTGACCTCCACGCATCCCTTGCCGATGCGCCGGAGGATCATATTCTCCTCGATACACTCGTGGGCCGATTCCGGGTCATTGACGACGTAGCGACACCCGCTGTGGAGCAGGCCGTGGAAGCGGGAGCTTGTGCCGTGGGCGATGCCGCCCTGTTCCAGCAGAATGGCTGGGACGCCGCGCATACTCAGGTCGCGCAGCGTGCCCATGCCGGTAGCGCCGCCGCCAATGACGACAACCGTGGTCTCCAGCATGGAGCCTCCTGTGAGGTTTCACAAATGCGCCGCGCCTGCCGCGCGCCCCCGCAGGCGAACAGCAGCCGCACCATGATCAGCCATTGTCTTTGAGAAAATTTTTGCGGGTTTTGCCGTCATTCGTCAAGGGATTTTCGCGGGGGCTTCCTCTCTCCGTCGCTTGCGCAGCGGGCGCGTTTTTCTTAACTTTCGGCATGGCAAAAGCACGAGAAGTCTACCGCTGTACGGAATGTGGCGCGCAAAGCCCGCACTGGCGCGGCCAGTGCCCCGGCTGCCAGGCATGGAACACCCTTGTGGCCGAAGCGCGGCCTGCCGCAGCCCGGGGGCGCGCCCCCGCGCGCGGCGCAGGCGCGGTTGAGAGCCGCCCACTCCTCC
>CAMWTD010000192.1 GCA_947177085.1 uncultured Desulfovibrio sp. | reverse complement strand
TAGGTCAATAAAATAAAATCAGGCTGCCCATGTAGACACTGTACTTTTTTCAAAATACGGCCAACAACATCAACAGAAATCCCCAATGCATCATCGGGTGTGCAGGTCTCAATAATTTTTTTAATGTATTTTTTTTGTCGAATCAAATGCTCCGTCTTAAAAAAAATGCCCAAGGAGAGGCGTTTTACCATTTCTCCCAGACCCATTCCCCTTCTGGGCCGCATCCAGCCGCCATGCACATAATAGTATTCAAGGAGCGCCAGTTTGGACGGTTCTTGCTCCATCGAGACGCCATGGAAAAGTTTGAGGGCATCACCCCACCTTTCGGTCATGGAATGCAATGCCTGATTGAGGCCCGAAGACCCCGGGGCAACGGAAACCACCTCATGCCCCTGGCGCAGGAAAGCCTCGACGGCCATAGTGTGCCAGGAATCAAGATGACCGATACCAGAATGGGGCGTGCAGACAAAGATGCGCATCAGTTATACCCCGCGCCCCCGACGCGCCAGATAGCCGCGCCAGTGGGATGTGCCGGTTTTTTTCAGCAGATTTCCCTGCGCCACATTTCAAGCAGGAGCAACTTGTACACGAAGAAGAGTGCCGGCCAATCAAGACCCTGCACAGAAATGGGCCCATTTGCGTAGATGCCGTCCCGGGCCAGTTCCCCTTGGCGGAGCACACCGCCATAGGCCTCGATCACCCCGGAGAGCCACTGCTGCACCGGCGGCTGGAACCCCCTTTTGGGCCTTTGCAGCACTTCTGCCGGCAAGACGCCTGCCAGCGCCTTTTTGAGCAATGCCTTCTGACCGAAGGCGTGGTCCGGCACACTCTTGCGAAGCCCCTGGACGAGAGCGATAAGGCCGGCATCCAGAAATGGCAAGCGCGACTCAACGCCGCAGGCCATGCTGACCCGGTCGCCCAAGGTGAGGCAGTTGGAGACGAGCCATGTTTCAAAAAGCATGGTGAGCACGGCCTCAGGCCGGGCCGGGCTCGCCGCCGAGGCCCGTGCAGTCGGCAGGAAGGGGACGCTGTCCGCCTGCGCCAATAAAGCCTCGCCGCAAAAACGCCTTTTTAAGGCGAATGCCTGTTGGAAATCGGGAATGTTCCCCAAAAAGAGCGGCTGGTCCGGCGGAGTGTTGCCCCGCTCTCCCGCAAGCTCCGCAGCATGGCGCAAAACCAGCGGCAAAAATTGTCTGACGCGGCTCATGGAGCGCCGGGCGAGGCGTCCGCCAAGCCAGCGGGTGACGGCGGACAGGGAGAAATACTCCTCGTTTTTGGCGACAGCCCGGCGCGTCCAGTCATAGCCCCAGAAAAGCTCGTCGCCGCCGATGCCGGTCAAAAGCACCTTGATGCCCAGTTCGGCCGCAGCCTTGGGGACGGCATAATGGCCGAAGGCCGCCGGGTCGGCGACCGGTTCGTCCAGAATTTTCACGAGACGCGGAAAGAACTCCACAAAGTCATCGACGGGGATTTCCACCTCGTGAAAAATCAGGCCCAGCTTGCGGGCAAGTTCCTCGGCCTGCGCCCGCTCGTCATAGCGCGGGCGTCCCGGATAGCCGACGCTGAAGGCGTGCATGGGCTGCCCGTAGTTGCGTGACGCGAGCGCGGCGATGGCCCCGGAATCGATGCCGCCGGACAGGGCCACGCCCACGGGCACATCCGAGCGCAGGCACAGGCGGACGGCCTCCTCCAGCTTTTCCGCGATGAGGCGGGGGGCGTCGCCGGGCACGGCGTCGAAATCGTCCACGCGCCAATATCGTTCCTGCCGCAATTCCCAACTGTCGCAGTCCAGCTCAAGATAATGGCCGGCCGGGAGTTTATGGACCCCTTCCAGCAGGGTCCACGGCTCGGGAACGTACTGATAGTGCAGGTACAGGTTGACGGCTTCGGCATTCAGGGCCGGCTTGTGCTCAAGCAGCGGCACAAGCCCCTTCAACTCGGAGGCAAAGAGAAAGGAGCGCGCATCCCGCCAATAAAAAAAAGGTTTTTCCCCGCACCGGTCGCGCGCGGCGAACAGGCGTCTTTCCAGCCTGTCCCAAATGGCGAAGGCGAACATGCCCCGGAAAAACGGCAGGCACTCCCTGCCCCACTGGGCATAGGCCGCCACCAGGACTTCGGTGTCTGAAGTGGTGGCCAGCGTGTGTCCCAGCCCCGCCAGGCGTTGGCGGAGCTCAAGAAAATTATAGATTTCCCCGTTGAAGACGCAAATGTAGCGCCCATCGGCGGAGGCCATGGGCTGGCAGGCCCGCTCGGAAAGGTCGAGGATGGAAAGGCGCGCATGCCCCAGGCTCGCCGACTCGTCATTATAGAAGCCGTGGCCGTCGGGACCGCGATGCCGAAGACGCCCGATGTCCTCCGCGGCAAGACGCCGGACAGACCCGGGCGTGCGCGAAACTATGCCGAGAATGCCACACATGCTTCAGAACTGGTTGGGGTGCAGGGCCGCTGTGCCCGGGGCGGACGCCAGCCCCGGGCGCGACCGCAGGGCACAGACCGGGGCCCGGCTGGATTGGCAAGGGTTTCCGACACTAAACACCGTTATAAAGTGTAGTTGCGGCCATGACGCTGGTCAAGGGGAAATTGGCGGCCCCCCGTGGAAGCGCGCCGCATTGGCCCCGCTCAGGCGGGAACCGCGCCCCCCTCGCGCTCGAGCAGTTCGAGCAGCTCGGCGGTCTTTTCCTCCAGCAGCGGCCGGTCGCCGCGCGTCTCCACATTGAGGCGCAGCAGCGGCTCGGTATTGGACATGCGGAGATTGAAGCGCCAACGGTCAAATTCCAGGTTCACGCCGTCCATGTCGTCCGCGTGCAGGGCCTTGGGGGCGTAGCGCTCCCGCACGAGGCGCATGAGCGCCGGCGCGTCCGCCACGCGCCGGTTGATTTCGCCGCTGCAGGGATAGGCGGCCATGCGCTCGGCCGCCAGTTCCCCGAGTGGACGCCCGGTGCGGTGCAGGAGCGCGGCCACGAGGAGCCAGGGCAACATGCCGGAATCGCAGTAGGCGAAATCGCGGAAGTAATGGTGCGCGCTCATTTCGCCGCCATAGAGGGCGTCCTCGGCGCGCATGCGCTCCTTCATGAAGGCGTGGCCGGTCTTCCCCATGACGGGCTGGCCCCCGGCCGAGCGCACCACGTCCTGCGTGTTCCAGTAGACGCGCGTATCATGCACGACCTTGCCGCCGGGCGCGTGCCGCAGCAGCTCCTCCGCCAGCAGGCCGATACAATAATAGCCTTCGATAAAATTCCCGTCCGCGTCGTAGAAGAAGCAGCGGTCGAAATCGCCGTCCCAGGCCACGCCCAGGTCCGCCCGCGCCTCGCGCACGGCGGCGGCCGTGGCGGCCCGCCGCTCCGGGAGAAGCGGGTTCGGCACCCCGTTGGGGAAGGTGCCGTCCGGCTCCATGTTCAGGCAGGTGAATTCAAAGGGCAGCGCCGGGATAAGCTTGCGCAGCACGAGGCCGGCGCAGCCGTTGCCGGCATCGGCGAGGATCCTGAGGGGTCGCGCGCCTTGTCCTTTTGCCAGGGCGTCCGCCCCGCTGTAGGCGAGGAGCCAGCGCACATAGTCCTCCCGGAAGGAATCCTCGTGAAGCGGGGGCAACGCCGCGCCGGACGCCGGGGCGGGCATCCGCCCGAGCAGCTCGCCCACCCGGTCGCGGATGGCGACAAGCCCCGAATCGCCGCTGATGGGTATGGCCCCTGAGCGCACCAGCTTGAAACCGTTTTCATCCCGCGGATTGTGGCTGCCCGTGATCATGATGCCCGCGTCAAAGGGGCGGTTGGCGGCCGCATAATAGATTTCTTCCGTGCCGCAGAGGCCAATATCCGTAACTTCCGCCCCGGCCCCCCTGAGCCCGCTCACCAGGGCCTCGCGCAGGAGGGGGCCGCTTAACCGGGCGTCGCGCCCCACCACCACCCGCCGTGCGCCGAGAATGTCCACAACGGCGCGGCCAAGCGCTGAGGCCAGGGGCGCGTTCAGCATGTCCGGCGCGCGGCCGCGGATATCATAAGCTTTGAAGGCCGAAAGAGGACTGGTCATGCTGTCTCCGGACTTAAGAGCGTGTGAGGATCCTTGAGGACCCAAGTGTTAACAGAAATCATGCCCAAAGTCATGGGAGGGCCCCGGGCCCCCAAAAATGCATGCGGGACGCCTTTCAAACGTGGCCGCTGGCCAGCGGCTTCCCCACGCACGAGAGGAACGGCCAGCGGCGAGGCTCGCCCCCGGCCCACGGAAAGGGCGTCCTCGGGGATTCCCCCCCGCGGATGCGGCCGCCGCCCCGTGGAGGCCCCCCGCGAGCAAGACCAGAAGGAGGCAGGGGAGAAGTCGTTTCATGGTCCGTGCCCTCCTCATGCGCTCCTGCCCATGCGGCGCGCCGCTTCGAGCAGGGCCGGCTTTTCGCGCACCTCGCCGGGCGCGGCGACGCCCACCCCGCGCAGCACGCCCGCCACGCGGCATTTTTCAAAACAGCGCAC
>CAMWTD010000191.1 GCA_947177085.1 uncultured Desulfovibrio sp. | reverse complement strand
ACCTTTGCCTCCAATGTGGGCGTTATCGTGGCCGTGGCCCCGTTTTTCACGGCCCTGCTGGCGTGGCGCTTCCTCGGCGCGGCGCGGCCGGGGCCCGTCTTTTGCGTGGGCTTTGCCGTTGCCATCACCGGCATCGCCTGCATCAGCCTCGCTGGAAACGAGCTTGCGCTCAACCCGGCCGGGGATGTGCTCGCGCTCCTTGCCGCCCTCTCCTGGGCCGTCTATTCCATCGTGGTGCGGATGCTGGCGGCACGCGGCTATGGCAGCCTGCCCGCCACGCGGCGCATCTTTTTCTACGGCCTTGTGTGTATGCTGCCCATCCTGCCGTTTACGGGCATTTCGCTCCGGCCCGAGGCGCTCCTGCGACCCGTGAACTGGGCCAACCTCCTCTTTCTCGGGCTCTGCGCCTCGGCGCTCTGCTTCGTCACCTGGACATACTGCGTGCGGCTGCTGGGGGCGGTCAAGGCGTCCCTCTATATCTATCTTGTGCCCGTGGTCACGGTGATCACATCCATCGCCCTGCTGGACGAGCGGGTGACATGGCTTTCGGGCGCGGGCATGGCGCTGACCCTCGCGGGGCTGCTTATCTCGGAACGGGGAACGGCGGCGACCCGCGGCGAGGCTCAGGAACGGGAGGCCCCGGGCGAGGGCCAGGCATAGGGGATGGCGGGGTCATCCGGGGCTGTGCGCTCCCCCTCCGCGGGGTCATGGGGGAGATCCGCGCAGTTGCAGATGAGCGCGGGCGCGTCCCCCACGGCGGTGAAGCCGTACCAGACAAGGGGCGGGATACGCAAAAGCCCGTAATCGTCAGGGCGGCCGAGGCGGCGCTCCACAAGAGCGCCCCGCGTGGGCGAGGCCGGGCGGTCATCGTAGAGGACG
This sequence comes from uncultured Desulfovibrio sp., assembly GCA_947177085.1. Taxonomy (GTDB): domain Bacteria; phylum Desulfobacterota; class Desulfovibrionia; order Desulfovibrionales; family Desulfovibrionaceae; genus Desulfovibrio. The sequence goes on along the minus strand of CAMWTD010000191.1, from coordinate 3,592 downwards.
ATATGCAAAAGTCCCGCGGGCACGGCAAAAAGCTGTGTCTGGCGTTTATGCCGCTTCCAGGCTTTCACCGCGCCGGGCAACACCTCGGAAAAATAGATTTCGCCGAAGCCCCCGGCGAAGTCCGGCAAAAGCGGCGAGCCCGCCCTGAGCATGTGCAGCACGGGCCCCCCGGGCGTGGGGATGACGCGGAGCGGCTGAAACAGCGCGCCCTCGATGCCTGTTGTGGTGGGCTCCCCGTCCATGACCAGCCTCACCAGGCCCAGACGAGGCCGCGATGGGCGGCCTTGCCCGCATAGGCCGTGATCTGGCCCTGGGTGTAGTCCCACATGGCCCCTTTGCCTTCGCCGCCCTCATAGTAGCGGGCGTACCACTCCGCCGTGTAGCGGATGGTCTCTTCAAAATCGAGGGTGGCCTTCCAGGCAAGCTCGGCCAGCGCCTTGTCGCAGCAGAGCTTGAGCAGGGTCGATTCCTTCCTGCCGGCATGGCCGGCGGCGTCCATTTCGCTCTTGAAGCCAGGCCAGTGCAGGGCTAGCGCCTCCACCACCTCGGCCACGGTATTGTTGACATCGGCGGCGGGCCCGAAATTGTAGGACTGCCCGCGCGGCTCAAAAGCCGCCTTGGCCCCGTGCGCAAGGCCGGCATCGTTATCGAGCAGGCGCGCCCCCAGCCAGAGATAGCCGGAGAGCGGCTCCAGCACATGCTGCCACGGCCGCGTGGCCCAGGGGCTGCGGATGGCGACGGGCCTGTGTTCCGCCCAGGCGCGGGCGCAGTCGGGCACGATGCGGTCTTCCGCCCAGTCGCCCCCGCCGATGACATTACCCGCGCGCACGGTGGCGCAGGCGGCCTTTTCGGCAAAAAAACTCTGGAAATAGGAATGGGCGATAAGCTCCGCGCACCCCTTGGAGGCGGAATAGGGGTCCGCCCCGCCCAGGCGGTCCGTCTCGCGGTAGCCCCAGACCCATTCCTCGTTGCGGTAGCATTTGTCCGAAGTGATGACGATCACGGCCTTGACCGAAGGGCACGCGCGGACGGCCTCGAGCACGTTCATGGTTCCGAGGGCATTGGCCTCGAAGGTGGCCGCCGGGTCGGCATAGGAGCGGCGCACCAGCGCCTGGGCGGCAAGGTGGAAGACCACCTCGGGCGCAAAGCCCCGCATGGCCGAGGTCACGGCCTGCCGGTCACGGATGTCGCCGCGCATGTCCTCCATGCGCCGGGCGAGGTCCAGTGCCTCGAAGTGCGAAGGCCGCGTAGGCACGCCGAGAGAAAACCCGGCCGCCCGCGCCCCCAGCGCCAGCAGCCACGCCGAGAGCCAGGAGCCCTTGAAGCCGGTGTGCCCGGTGATAAAGACCCGGCGACCGCGATAGAGGTCTGCGAACATGCTGTGTCCTTCTTGCTGGTTTGCTGCCGTTCCGGGCGCTTCCGGGCCTCTTTGACCATTCAGGCCCAGAAGGCGCGGCCGCTGTCCCAGAGTTTATTGAGGTGGATGGCGTCGCGGAGCGTGTCCATGCACTGCCATTCGCCGGGGTGCGGATACATGGAAAGCTGCCCCTCGGCCGCAAGCTGCTGCAGGGGCTCCTTTTCGAGGTCGCAGCCCTCGTCCTCGCTCAGGTAGTCGAGGAAGGCGCGTTCAAAGACAAAAAAGCCGCAGTTGATGTACTCGTTGAGCACCGGCTTTTCTTCCCAGGAAATGATCTTGCCGTCCTTGCCCGTGCGCACCGTGCCGAAGCGCGAGGGCATCCGCACGCCCGTGAAAGTGCCGATGGTCCCAGCTTTCTTGTGGAATGCGAGCAGGCTGTCGATATCGATGTCGGCCACGCCGTCCCCATAGGTGACCATGAAGCGGTCGCCCTCGATATAGCGGGCCACGCGCTTGAGCCGGCCGCCCTTGAGGGTCTCCTGCCCGGTATCGCAAAGGGTGACGCGCCAATCTTCAATAAAGGTTGGATGGACCGTGATATGGCCCGTCTTGAGGTCCACGGTGAAATCCGCGTTGCGGCTGCGGTAATCGTGGAAATACTGCTTGATGACCTCGCCCTTGTAGCCAAGCGGCAGGACGAAATCCCGGTAGCCGAAGCGGGAATAGATGGACATGATGTGCCAGAGCACGGGGCGTCCCCCGATCTCCACCATGGGCTTGGGTTTGACGGCGGTCTCCTCGCGCAGGCGCGTGCCCTTGCCGCCGCACATGATGATGGTCTGCATGTGGCCTCCCGGCTTCTCCCGCTGCGCGGGTTCAAGAGAGCGCGAGTCTAGCAGAAGCACGCCCGGAATAAAAGCCCCGGGCGGCGTCCCCAGCCGGTTTACAGCGCGGCGCTTTTGCTGTAGGCGGTGCGTGGAGGCGAGCTTGCACATCCGCTGTCTTTCCACGCCCGCGCTGTTGCTGGACGATGAACGCCTGGCGCGCAACATCCGCCGCCTGGCGGCGCGCCTTGCGCCCTTCGGTGTTGGCTTCCGGCTGCACGCCAAGACCCTCAAGTGCGTGGAGGTCGCGCGACGCGCCATGACCACGCCCGGGGGGCCCGTGGCCGTCTCCACCCTGGCCGAGGCGGAGTGGTTTGCGGAAAGGGGTGTTCTCGATATATGCTATGCCGTTGGCATCGCCCCGGGCAAGTTTGAGCGCGCCCTCGCGCTGAGGGAGCGCGGCGTGGCGCTCACACTGCTGCTCGACAGCGTGGAGGCGGCCCGCGCCCTCGCGGAATTTGGCGCGGCCCGAGGACACGTCTTCGAGGCGCTGCTGGAAGTGGATTGCGACGGCCACCGCGCGGGTCTTGCGCCCGCGGACCCGGACCTTGTGGCGGCGGCCAACCTGCTGCGGGCCCGCGGCCAGCGCGTGACCGGGGTGCTCACCCATGCGGGTTCGGCCTATGACCTTGGCGAACCGTCGCCGCAGGCTTTCGCGGCGCTGGCCGGGCAGGAGCGCGCGGCCGTTGTCGCGGCGGCGGAGGCCCTGCGCGCCGCCGGGCACGCCTGCCCGGTGGTGAGCGTGGGCTCCACGCCCACGGCGCTGTTTGGCGAGGATTTTTCAGGCGTCACCGAGGTGCGGGCCGGGGTCTACCTCACCCAGGACCTCGTCATGGCGGGGCTCGGCGTCTGTCACGTGGACGACATCGCCCTCTCCGTGCTCTGCACGGTCATCGGGCGGCGCGGGAGTGACGGGGCGCTGGTGACGGACGCGGGCTGGACCGCGCTTTCACGCGATGCGGGCCTTAAAGGCCGCTTCGCCGAGTTCGGCTACGGGCTCGTGCAGGACGAGAACGGCAACCTGTTGGCCGGCCTGCGCGTAAACGAGACCAACCAGGAGCACGGCCTCATCACGGGAGCCCCGGGCAAGGCGGTCCCCGCGCTTCCCGTGGGCACGCGGCTTCGCGTTGTGCCCGTTCACGCCTGCGCCACGGCCTCGGGCTTCGAGACCGTCCACCTATGCCAAGGGGCCGAGGAAAAGGCCTCCTGGCCGCGCTGCCGGGGCTGGTAGCGCTTGACGCGCAACTTTCAAGGCTTCAACCCTTTCAGGAGGAAATCATGGCAGCCACGGTTTACTTCACCGGCATGCACAGCCGCTCCCTGGACAACAACAAGTGCGCCAAGGTGGCCC
>CAMWTD010000190.1 GCA_947177085.1 uncultured Desulfovibrio sp. | reverse complement strand
CGCCGTGGCCGCCATGACCGCCACGGATGTGGACAAGACGGCCCCGGCGGCCGCCCATGCGGGCGCGGGCCCGTTTGCGTCACTTCGCCCCGTCACGGGGCCGGAGGCTCCCCCCCGTACATTCCAGCGCGCCCTTCTGCGTCACGAGCCGCAGGCCGCCGGAAGGCCAGAGGCCCGTGAGGCGGCCTTCCAGCGCTTCAGCGCCGTCAATGACCGTGACCTGCCTGCCCAGCCAGAGGAGGCGTTCCTCGGCGCGGCGACGCCAGGTTCGCGCGAAAATGCGGGCGTCAGTGTATGCGGAAACCATGTGACTTACAAGGCGCGCCCACAGCTCGGACGCCGGTGGAAGCGGTCGTCCCGCGGCGTTTTCGGCGAGGCACGTCGCCCCAAGGGCGGCCTCCGGCCGAAGGGCGTCTGTGGCGGGCCTGGTGGCGACATTGACGCCGATGCCCGCAAGCAGGACGCCGCCCCGCTCCTCCAGCAGGATGCCCGCCGCCTTGCGCGGCCCCGCAGCAGTTTCGAGAATGAGGTCATTGGGCCACTTGATGGCCGCGCGCCAGCCGAGGGCCTCCAGGGCTTCCGCCGCCAGCACGCCCACTGCGGCGGCGGCGCCCCCGCCGTCAAAGGGCGGCGAAACGGGGAGGCGCAGGGCCGCGTAGATATTGCCCGGCGGCGAGTGCCAGCGCCGCCGCAACTGCCCGCGCCCCGCCGTCTGGCTTTCCGCCAGCACGCTGTCCCAGATGTCGAGACGCCCTTCCTGCGCGAGTTCAAGGGCGGCATCAAGGGCGGAGCCCACTTCGGCAAAGGCAAAGACCTGGGGCCCGGGAGCCGCCGATACCCCGGGGGATGTCCCTGCCCCGTTCACAAGGCAAGCCCGGCTTCTGCCGCTTCCAGACAGGATGCGCAGAGCGCGTCCATTTCCGGCCCGTGATCCAGCCCGGCGAGATGGCCCATGCCGTGCGCGAGCAGGCGCAACAGGTGCTCCACTGGCTGCTGCCCGTAGAGGAGGCATTCCCTTTCAAGGGTATCGAGCGAAAGCAGGAGCGCCCCGGCCATGCCGGAAGCCCCGGGAAAGGAGAGCACATTGGTCGGCCCCGTGCAGCCGAGATGCTGGGCATTCGCCCGTGCCATGGCCTCATCGGTGATGAGGTAAAGGTCCACACCCGCCACAGGCCGCCCGAGAGCCGCCGCGCCCGCGCACATGGCAGCCAGCGCCAGCTTGAGCTCCCGCCTGTCCAGCGGGCACAGCCACGCCGCACCGCCATGCCGCTCCATGACCGCCACCCGGGGCCCCGGGCGGGCCCGGCGGCCTTCCGCCACAGCCCTCCCGCGCTCAGAGCGCAATGGGCTTCTCTCCCGCCGTTGGCGCGGGCTGCGTGGGCTTTTCCCGCTCCGCCGGTGGCGCGGCCGCTTCCGAAGGGCGGGCGTTGTCGCGGCTGCCCGCTGCCTTGGGGGCCTCCCCTCCCGCACCGTGCTTGACCTCATGGTTTTCTTCCGGCTTGCGATTGGCCTCCTGCCCGGATTTCTTGGCATCGGGATAGGTGATGCGCTGGTGGAAGATGCCCGTGAGGATGCGCTGGAAATTCTCGCTCAGGTAATGCAGGTCCTTGAAGGTGAGCTCGGATTCGTCAAGCTGCCCTTCGGCGAAGATGCCCTTGATGATGGCGTCGATATGGCTCTTGATGCGCGCGGGCGTGGGGTCCGTGAGGGTGCGGCTGCTCGCCTCCACGGAATCGGCCAACATGAGGATGGCCGCTTCCTTGGTTTGCGGGCGCGGCCCAGGGTAGCTGTAATCCGATTCCTGCGGCTTTTCGCCAAGGTCCAGCGCCTTCTGGTAAAAATAGCGCATGAGGCGCGTGCCGTGGTGCTGGCGGATGATGTCGCAGATTTCGAGGCCCAGGTTGTAGCGCTCGGCGAGCTCCGTGCCCTTCTTGACATGCGAGAGCAGCACGAGCGCGCTCATGGAGGGGGCCAGCTTGTCGTGCTTGTTGGGCGCGCCGAACTGGTTTTCGATGAAATAGTCGGGATAGGTGAGCTTGCCCGCGTCATGGTAGAGCGCGGCGACCTTGCAAAGCAGGCTGTTGGCGCCGATGGCCTTGGCCCCGGCTTCCACCATGTTGGCCACCACGAGCGAGTGGTGATAGGTTCCCGGCATGGAGACCATGATTTCCTGCATGAGCGGCTGCTCCAGGCTCATGAGCTCCATGAGGCGGAAGCGCGTGCTGTAGCCGAAGGCCATTTCCAGCACCGGGCTCACGGCGAAGAGCAGGATGAGCGACAGGAGCGCGCTGATGAGCACCGCAATCATCTGCACCGGCATCAGGATGGGGGCCGTCTGCGCGAGCAGCGCCATGCCCGCCCAGACGATGAGCAGCCCGAGCGAGAGCGGAACCACGCTCCACACCACGTCCTGCCGGTTCTGGGCGCTGGTCACGAGCCAGGTGGCGAGCATGCCGCCGAGGAAATAATAGATGAAGAGCGCGATTCCCTCCTGGAACATGAGCATACAGAAGAAGGAGAGCAAAAGCCCCATGGTGCAGTAGCGTCGCGCCGCAAAAACCATGGCGACAAGGCCCACGGAGCCCGCCACGGGATAGGCGATGGAAAAGGCGTTGAGCAGGCTCGGGCTGTCGAGCCGCAGGCCGAGCAGCCAGACGCACTTGGCCCCGATGCCGAACAGCAGCAGCACGAGCGAAATGAGCAGCATGTCCTTCTTGCGCAGCGGCGTGCCCGGTCGGCCGCTCGGGGCCACGAAAAAGCCCACGGCGAGCAAAAGCGAACAGAGGAAGGCCCCGCCCGCCGTCTCCCAGCGCATGGGGGCGGCCGTGGAATTGTAGAGGGCCTGCATCTTGATCTGCTGTTCGCGGCTCGCGCGCTCGCCCCGGCGCATGACGAGCTCGCCCTTCTGGATCTGGTAATACACCGGGGCCACGGATGCCACCACGTCCGCGCCGCGCTTTTGCGTGGCCTCGCGGTTGAGCGTGAGCGACGCCGGCATGGTGGCGGAGAGGAGGATATTGATGGCCCGGCGCGACTGGGGATTGAGCTCGGGCGCTTCCCGAAGCTGGGCGGAAATCTCGGCGAGGAAGGACTGGGCGTCCGGGAGCGAGCGCACATCCGGCCTCAGGGCCTCGGTATTGGCGTCCAGGTTGCGGATGATGATGCCCGAATGTCCCACGCGGGCCGCGCGGATATCCCAGACAAGCCCCTCGGCGAGCTGCTCGCGGATCTGGGGCAACAGCTTTTTCAGCAGATAGGTCTGCACCTCGCGGCGCGAGAGCTCGGGAAGCACCTCGTCGGCCACGGGGGCCGTCACTTCCTCGATGAGCCGCTGGAGCTCGGGCGACGTGCGGTGTTCGGGGCCGCTGTTGAGAGCGCGGAGGATGTCGAGGATGCGGTTCTGGAACTGCGTATAGGGCTCGATGCTGAGGTCATAGACTGGCGGCTGGAGCGAGAGCACCTGCTTCCTGCGCGCCTTGGTGGCCTGCGTGTCCTCCACGAGCAGGTCCCGGTCGGCGATGACGTCGCTTTCCGCCACCTGGCCCGCCACATAGAGGCGGTGGGCCGTCTCGAAATTGGCCCCAGCGAGGAGCGAAAGAAAGAGCAGCGTCCCAACCAGCGCCCAGATGCCCCAGCCGCAGTGGTGGCGCGCCTTGAGCGTACGGATGAGCGCCAGGGTGCTAGATGCCCGGGGCGGCTTTTTCTGCTTCGTCATACGCGCTGACTATGGCTCCGACTAAAGGATGTCGCACCACATCGGCCTTGCTGAAGCGGTGGATGGCAAGGCCGGGAACCTGCTTGAGAAGACCCAGGGCATGGATGAGGCCCGAACGCGGCCTGTCGGCCCCGGGCTGCGCCGGGAGGTCAATCTGGGTGGCGTCGCCCGTCACCACCATGCGCGAGCCGAAGCCCATGCGGGTGAGGAACATCTTCATCTGTTCGCGGGTGGTGTTCTGGGCTTCGTCAAGGATGATGAAGGCGTCATTGAGCGTGCGCCCGCGCATGAAGGCCAGCGGCGCGATCTCGATGACCCCGCTTTCGAGCATGGCCGCCACCTTGGGCTGCGGCGTCATGTCATAGAGGGCGTCGTAGAGGGGCCTGAGATAGGGGTTCACCTTGTCCGCGAGATCCCCGGGGAGGAAGCCGAGGCGCTCCCCCGCCTCCACGGCGGGGCGCGTCAGCACGATGCGCTTGACGCGATGACGCTGCAGCATGGAAAGGGCCATGGCCACGGCGAGATAGGTCTTGCCCGTGCCCGCGGGGCCTACGGCAAACACGAGCTCATTGGTGCGCAGTGCCTCAAGATAGGCTTTCTGCGCCACATTGCGCGCGGTCACGGTCTTGCGCGGCGTGCTCACAAAGACGGCGTCGCGGAAGACGGCCCCGAGATTGAGGCCCGGATCGTTGCGCACCATGGCATAGGCGCGGGCAATGTCCTGCTCGCCCCGCCCCAGGCCGCCGCGCAAAAGCGCGTAGAG
>CAMWTD010000189.1 GCA_947177085.1 uncultured Desulfovibrio sp. | reverse complement strand
GGCTTGCTGTCTGCATGGCGGTCTCCGGTGGGGATGTGCGGAGCCCGGGGGGACGGCGGCCGCCCCCCGGGCCCATCGGTCAGTTGGCGCGCCCCGCGCGGCTGATCTCGGCGGATCGGCTGTCCTTCCACGGCTTTGCGTACTTGCCCTGCAATTCGTCCATCTTCTTCGCCATTTCCTCGCCCGGGTAGCCGGCCTTGGTCACGATGTCGATCCACTCCGCGCGCACCGGGGCGATGCGTCGGTCGATCTCGGCGTATTCCTCGTCGCTGAGCACATGCAGCGTGCCCCCCATGTCCTTGAGCCACGTGTCGAGGCTCTGGTAGGGCAGGGTTGTCCAGAAATTGCTGAACACCTGGCCCGCGAACTCGCCGGAAACCTCGTCCACGACCTTCTTGAGGTCGTCGGGCAGGTCGTTGTAGACCGCCTCGTTCATCATCATGCCGAAGACGAAACAGGTGGTGTTCACGGCCGTGACGTGCTTCACCACTTCGCCGAAGCGGCGGGAGACGAGCAGGTCATAGTCGCAGGTGAGCGCGTCGATGACGCCCTGCTGGAGGCTCGTGAACACCTCGCCGAGCGGCATGTTGACCACCGAGGCCCCGAGCGCGCCCACCTTGCTGGCCACCTGGTAGTCGCCGATGACGTTGATCTTCTTGCCCTTGAAGTCGGCGAGCGTCCTGATGGGCTCCTTGCTGCCGATGAGCATCCCCACGGTCTGCACATGGGTGAAGAGCAGCTTCACGCCGTCAAATTCCTTCATCACCTGCGGGAAGACCTCCTGCATGGCGATGACCCATTCCGTGGGCTGCTCGATGGAGACGCCCGGGCTCGCCAGGGTCATGGCGCGCTCGTGGAAGGGGAACTGGCCCACGGCCACGTCAAAGCTGAATTCCGCAAGGTCGGCCACGCCCGTCTTGACGGACTCGAAGGCGTCGGCCTCCTTGCTCAGGGATTCCGCGAAATAGGGCTCGATCTTGATGCGGCCGTCGCTGCGCTTCTCGATTTCCGCCGCCCAGAGCTGGATGGCGTTTTTCCAGCGGTTGTGGATGGGCGGGATGGGCAGGTTGAGGCTCCAGACATACTCGGGCTCCGCGGCGCGCGCCGGGAAGCCGGGCAGCAGGAGGCTCACGAGGAGCAGGAGGGCGAGGAGAGAGTGGCGCTTCATGCTTTCCTCCGGGGATGCAAGGTTTTGGCTTACAGGAAGGTGTGCAGCGGAAACTTGAAGGAGATGCAGCCGCCCGGGCAGGCCAGGCGGCAGCAGCCGCAATGCCAGCATTCATCGGGATAGCGCACCACGGGCGAGCTTTCCCCCATTTCCAGGATGAGGCCCGGGCAGCTCGCCACACATTCGCCGCAGGTCTGGCAGTGGCCGCAGTGCAGGCAGCGCTCGGCCTCGGCGGCGGCGTCTTCCGGCGTCAAGCCCTGGTCCAGCTCCTCAAAGGCGAAGAAGGCGTCGGCGGCCTTCTTGCTTTTCGGGGCGCGGCGCGGGGCCCTGGACTTGAAGGAATCGTTGACGATGTCCGCGAAGGCGACCTCTTTCTGCTCCGCGGCCCCGGGCGCGGGGGCCGTCTCAATGCGGCCCTCCTCGTCCAGCCACGCGTCAAGGGGCCTTCCGGGCGCTTCGCCGCGCAGCCAGGCGTCCATGTCAAAGGCGGCCCTGCGCCCGGAAGCGATGGCCGAGGAGACGAGCGAGGGCCCGGTGGCGCATTCGCCCGCGGCGAAGAAGCCGGGCACGGACGACATGGCGGACGTCACCGCGATGCCCCCCCGGGGCGTGCGCGCCACCCCGGCAAGCTCGCCGCCGCTCCGCAAGAATTCAAGGTCCGGCATAAGGCCGCTCGCGCAGATGACCACGTCCGCAGGAAGCACCGTTTCCGGCGCGTCGGCGAACTCGGCGTGGAGGTTGCCGCCCTCGTCAAAATGGAAGGCGTCCACGCGCCTGGCGCGCACGGCGCGGGGCTCGCCCACGGGGTCGAGCTCCACCCCGGAGGCGAGGTTGCCGCCGTGGATGGCCACGCCCTCGTCGTCAGCCTGCGCCACTTCGGCGGGGGGCACGCGCAGGGCCTCGCGCGACTCGAGGCAGACGAGCGCCACGGACTCCGCCCCCAGGCGGCGCGCGGTGAAGGCGCAGTCAAAGGCCACGCCGCCGCCGCCGAGCACCACCACCCTCTTGCCGGAAAGGTCGCCCCGGGCGAGGTTGTTGGCGCGCAAAAATTCCACCGCCGCGAGGCTTTTTTCCACGCCCGGGATGTCGAGGCGGCGCTCCCGGCGATTGCCCACGGCGGCGAGGCAGGCGTCGAACTCGCGCATGATGTCTGAAAGCGCGAGGTCCTTCCCCACCTCCACATTGGTGAGCACGCGCACCCCCCGGGAAAGGATGATGCCGACCTCGTGGTCCACCACGTCCTTTGGCAGCCGGAAGTCTGGGATGGAGAGCCTGGGCGTGCCGCCGGCCACTGGCGAGGCCTCGAACACCGTGACCTCGTGGCCGAGCAGGGCGGAATACCAGGCCGCGGCCATGCCCGCGGGCCCGGAGCCAATGATGGCGATCTTTTTGCCGCTGGCCGGGCGGCGCACAGGATGCCTGAGCCCGGCTGCGCCGTGGTCCGCGGCAAAGCGCTCCAGCGAGCGGATGGCCATGGCCTCGTCCCTTTCCGCGCGGTTGCAGCGGCTTTCACAGGGGTGCGGGCACACGCGGCCCGTGACGCCCGGGAAGGGATTGGACGCCCGCAGCACAGAGAGCGCGCCGGCCGCGTCGCCGTCCGCAAGGGCCTTTTCCATTTTCTGGATGGGATTGCGCAGCGGGCACGCGTTCTCGCAGGGCGAGGCGTGCGCCTGCCCGGTCCTGGAATCGTTGATGATATATGTCTTGCCGGCTTCCCGGCTGAACACTGGCGGCATGTCATTCCCCCTCGTTATGTCTCGTGACCGCGCTCACTTCACTGCCATTCCAGCCGGGGGCCGTCCGCCCCGCGGGAGACCACGAGCAGGCGCGATTCATAGGCCGGGTCCGCATCCGGGTAATCGGAGCGCCGGTACACGAAGCGCGTCTCGTTGCGCTCGAGGGAGGCCGCGGTGGCGAGCTGGCAGGTGCGCAGGAGATGGAAGGATTCGTGGGCGCGCATGAGCTCGTGCAGGTTCGCGGCCTGCACGCCGGGCGCGGCGGCTTCCACCAGGGCGAGCTTGGCGAGGGCGGTTTCCATGCCCTTGCGGCTGCGCACATAGCCCATGTAGTAGTTCATGACCTGGCGGATGGCCTCCTCGAACTTGGCCTGGCGGATGCCGTCCTTCACCTCGAGCGGCCGGTAGACGCGGGCCTTTTCCTTTTCGGCCTCGCTGGCGAGCCAGTCCCAGTCGGGCGCGGCGTCGAGCTCGGCGGCCTTCGCCGCGGCATGGCCGCCCGCGATATAGCCGCTGCAGCTCGAGCCCGAGAAATCGTGGAACATGCTGCCCCCGAAAAGCCCGGCCACGCTGGTGGTCTCGAAATTGTCCCTGAGGCGCATGATGCCGTTCACATAGATTTCCGAAAGCTCCACTTCCATGGGCTTGGCGGAAAAATCTATGCCCGCCTGGGCGCAGTAGTCGTTCCAGGTCTCCTTGTCGCCGGGCATGGAATCATATTGCAGGTGGTGGAGCACATCCTTGTTGATATGGGTGAGGTCGAGCCGGAAGGGCGGCCCATTGCCCTCGGCGAGCTCGCGCGCCGTGCCCTGCACGAGCAGGCAGCGCGGGCCCACCTCCATCATGGGGTGGTACTTCGCCATGTAGCGCTCGCCAAGGGCGTTGAGGCCCTTCGCGCCGCTGCTGGTGATGCCGTTCATGCCCGGGCAGCCCCAACCCTTGGGGATGAGCGTGGCCTCCTGCTCGCTGTCCAGCGTCAGCAGTTCCGCCCCGGCCTCATAGGCCAGCGCGATCTGGCTGCCGGTGACGAAGGGGGAAAAGGCGCTATTAAAGGCGTTGTGCGAGGAATTGGTGGAGACGCGGCCATTGAGCCGCCCCAGGGCGAGCACGACTGTTTTCGCGGAAACCACATGGAAGGAGCCGTCGAGCACGTTGAAGCCCGCCGCGCCCTCGATGCGGCCGTCCCGGGTGAGCAGGGCCGTGCACTGGAAATATTCCAGCGTGTCCACCCCCGTGGAGCGCGCGAGCCCGGCGAGGCGGCGCTTGATGTACTTGCCGTTGTTGATGTGCGTCCACCAGCTCCCGGGCTGGCCAAAGCCCGTGGTGCGGTAGAAGGAGCCGTCGGGATTGTGCTTGAACTCGATGTCCAGGCTCTTGAGGATGCCGATCATCACGGGCATGGCGGCGAGCCACTGCTCGATGTGCCTGCGGCTGTACCCGCTGGAAGGCGTGGTATAGAAGCGGATGGCCGTCTCGAAGTCGTCCCCCGGCGCATCCGTGCCGAGCACGGCCATGAAGTGGTCGTTGCCGCCGCCGAGGGAACCGCAGCTTTCGAGCCTGCCCTTGTCCGCCAGAAGCACGCGCACGCCCTTGCCCGCCGTGGCGAGCGCCGCCCCGC
>CAMWTD010000188.1 GCA_947177085.1 uncultured Desulfovibrio sp. | reverse complement strand
CGCACATAGACGGAGGGCGACGTGTGGTCGCCGTATTCCACCTCGGCCTCGGCGAGGGCCGTGTGGCAGGAGCAGCACCAGTAAATGGGCTTCTTGGCGCGGCTCACGCCGCCCTCGGCCACGAAGGCGGCGAGATTGTCGGCCGTGGCGGCCTCATAGGCCGGCAGCATGCTGAGATAGGGGCGCTCCCAGTCGGCGAACACGCCGAGGCGCTTGAACTCCGCCCGCTGGATGTCGATCCAGCTTTCGGCATAGGCCCGGCAGCGGCGGCGCACATCGAGCACGGGCAGGGTCTTGCCGTCCGCCTTGAGCTCCTGCTCCACCTTGTGCTCGATGGGGAGCCCGTGGCAGTCCCAGCCGGGCACATAGCGCGAGGCCCAGCCCTGCATGTTGTGCGACTTGACCACCATGTCCTTGAGGATCTTGTTGAGCGCCGTGCCCATGTGGATGTGGCCGTTGGCATAGGGCGGCCCGTCATGGAGCACATAGTCCCCCTTCGCTCCCGAGGCCGCCACCATGGCCTCCCTGGCGCGGATGGCTTCCCAGTGGCGGAGCATTTCCGGCTCGCGCTGGGCCAGGTTGGCCTTCATGGGAAAACTGGTTTTGGGAAGGTTGAGGGTCTTCTTGTAATCGCTCATGCCGACTCCAGCGGTGTTTGCCCGACAGTGATGGAACGCGCCCGCCCGGCAATGCGGGCAGGCGACGGGACAAGGCGGTCAAAATCGGCCTAGTTTGGGCAATGCGGCGCGCAAAGTCAAGAAGCGGCAAGGCCCCTGCCGCCCGGGCGCGCGGGAAGGAGCGGCCTGGGCAGCCAAGAAAACCGGGCCCCTAGCGCGGCTGCTTCATGGCAAAGCCATTGTCCGGGAGCTTGCGCACGTCGCTCACCATGGGGAAGTGCATCCCGGCGAACAGGGAACGCTCGGCGGCGGCGCGGTCCAGCAGGCGCTTGCGCGCGGCGGCGGCCTTTGCGCCGTCCATGTCATAGACGGTGCTGAGCTCCGGCCGGGCGAGCTGCACGGGCGCGATATGCAGGATGTCGCCCGCGATGGTCATCTTGTCCTTGCCGGAAACGACGTCATAGGCGGTGTGGCCCGGGGTGTGGCCCGAAGCGTCCACGGCCGTGACGCCGGGGAAGAGCTCGTCGCCGTAGTCGAACTGCTTCACCTTGTAGGCGGCGGCCGCCTTCCTGGCGAGGTCCACGGCGCCCTCGCCCCGGTTGACGCCTCCCCCGCCGACCCAGGCCTCGTATTCCGGCCGGGAGATCCAGAGCGTGGCATTGGGGTAGACCGGCCGGCCATTGCTCAAAAGGCCGCCGATATGATCCATGTCCATGTGGGTGAGCAGGATGTCGGTAATGTCGTCCTCGGCGATGCCGTTTTCATGCAAAAGGTCGGCGGTGTGGCCCTCCACCTTGTGTTCCTTGCCCCAGCCCGCGTCCACGAGCACCTGGCGGCCATCCTTCTTAAAGTAAAAGGCCTGGTCCACCGCCGGCACGGGGCCGTTCTGGAACACGCCCACAAATTCCGGGGCTTTTTGGGCGAGGTCCGGCAAAAGCTGCTGGCCCATGGTGACGTCGGCATCGCGGATGACCATGACATCCAGATCGCCCACGGAATAGTGGTCCACGCCGTCCTCGGCGAGGGCCGGCGCGGCGGCCGCCAGGAGCAAGGCCAGAGACGCGCCCAGTTTCTGCAAGAGTCGCATGGATACCCCCCTGTTTGCGCTGCCCCGCCCGGAGCAACGCCGGATTTGCGATGCTGCCCAGCCTACGGGAGCAGGCCGCGGCGGTCAAGCTGGCGGCTGCCGCGGCCAGGGACGGCAAGAGGGCCGCACTCCGGCCGCGCGGGGAAACGTCGGCAGGGGCAGGCAAGAGAGCCGGCATGGATGGAAACAAGCCAACATTCGCGCCAGGCCCCTCCCCGGGCTCCGCATTTAGAGGGCGGTCAGTACCACACCGCAACCAATGAGGAGCACTCCGGCCCAAAATCTCGGCAAAAGCGTTTCCGCAAAAAAGTAGCGCGCGCCTACCGGGACGAGCACATAGACGAGGGCGGCAAAGGGCATGGCAACCGTCAGCGGCGTCTGGCGCAAGATCCAGGCGTAGGTCAGCACGCTGAGCGCCATGAGGCCGATGCCGAGCCAGATCCAAGGCTGAAACGCAACGGACATGAGCCCCTTGCCGCACATGCGCGCCCCCTGCTTGAGGCACAGGTGGGCCAAGGCGCTCAGGGCCGCCATGCCGAGCAGGAAACCAATTTGCATGCCCGTCAGCATGATGCGCCCCCCTCCTCCCGCTCCCTGGGACGCACCGCGCTCGAAGTGATGCATATCCCGGCCATGATGCAGAGTATCCCGGCAATATACGGCCCGGAAATGGCTTCCCCGAAAATCAGCGCGGCGAGGCCGGGAACCACCACGTAGACCAATGCGGCAAAGGGATGCAAAAACGCGAGCGGTTTGTGCCGCAAGGCGACGAACCAGCACAGGAACGAGATCCCAAGGCACACAAAGGCAAGCGCCAGCAAGCACCAGGCCTCCATGCCCGTGCGCATCCCGGCGGCCTTCAGCAGGAGCTGGGCCGCTGAATTGAAACCGACCACGAAAAAAATTAACAGGAAGAGCCGCATGTCCCGAGCCTCCCGGGAATTGTGCCGGGGCGGCGCTGGCCCCGGGGATTGCGCGCCATGATAGACCCGAACCTGGCGCAAGGGTTGGGCAATGGGCCCAAAGCCCGCTCCATGTTTTTCCGCTCGCACGCGGCGGAACTGGGTTTGGAAAGCAGTTCCTTCTTTCTTCCCCCCACGTGCCTGAAAACCATAACCGCCCTGCAGAAGCGGTATTTCCCGGCCCGCTGACAGGACGGCGGGGCCGGCGAGGGCACAAGAAAAGGGCCGCGGTGAAAGCCGCGGCCCCCGGAATTTCTGGTCGGGATGAAAGGATTTGAACCTTCGACCCCTTGAACCCCATTCAAGTGCGCTCCCAGACTGCGCTACATCCCGACGCCCATCCGTCCTACGCGCAAGGCCCCCTGTCTGTCAAGATTTTTCTCCGTCCTGCGGGCGCTCAGGACCATGTGCTCACCACAAGGCCCGAATCATACATGTTTTCCGCGGCCGCGCGGAACTGGTGCTCCATGAAGGACTGTACGCTGGCCATGGAGTCAAGCTGGGGCACCGCGGCGGTCACGTCGGTGACGATGCTCGGCGCAAAGGAAATGCCGAGCGCGTCATGCGGCGGGGTGTCCTGCACCACGTTGATGCCGCCCCAGTAGGGATCAAGCGCGAACATGCTCCACCTCCCTTGGCGCGCGTCCCGCCTAGCCGCGCTTGCGCCGCTCGCGGCGTTGCCGGCGGTCGTGCTTTTTTTCCTTCGCCGCCGGGGCCGGAGCTTCCACCTGCGGCGCTTCGGGCACGAGGCTGTCCACCGTATAATCGCCCAAATTCCGCCTGCCTTCAAGATAATCGCGTGCGGCCGCGACTGTGCGCGTGAACTCGGCCAGGCGCTGCCGCGAGACCGGCGCGCCGCGCGGATTGATGGCCTTGGCGGGATTGATGAAATTGCCGTTCTGCCGCAGCCGGAAATCCAGGTGCGGCCCGGTGGAGAGGCCCGTGCTGCCCACAAAGCCGATGACCTGGCCCTGGCGCACGCGCTGGCCCTGCTTCAGGCCGCGCGCATAGCCGGAGAGGTGGGCATACATGGATTCCAAGCCGGCCGCGTGCTTGAGGATGACCTGGTTGCCATAGCCGCCGGCCCAGCCGCGCTTGACCACCACCCCGTCGCCCACGGCCTTGACAGGGGTTCCCGTGGGCGCGGCGTAGTCCACGCCGAGGTGGGCGCGCCGCGAGCCAAGGATGGGATGCCTTCTGCTGTGCGTGAAGCGCGAGGTCAGCCGCGTGAAGGCCAGCGGGGCCTGGAGCAGGGTCTTATGCAGGTTTTCGCCCTTGCTGTTGTAATGCTGGGGACGCCCCGCGCCGTCGCGGAACAGGAAGGCCTCGTAGGTCTTGCCCTTGTTGGTAAAGCTCGCGGCGAGCATCCGGCCATAACCCTTGTATTCGCCCTCGCGGTAGCGTTTTTCCACCAGCACGCGGAAGCTGTCGCCCTCCTGCAGGTCGCGGATGAAGTTCACCTCGGAGCCGAAAAGCTCGGCCAGGCGCAGGGCCAGTTGCGGGCTTTCGCCGATATCGGCCACGGCCTGGAAGAGGTTGTCGTCGATGACGCCCTCGGCCGTGGTGAGCAGGGTCACATACTCGATGGGCTCCACCCGGGCCTGGGGGGTCTCGTCCCCCTCCACCACGAGCCGCCTTTTGCCGTCGATCTCGTACTCGAAGCGCTTGACCCGGCCCGAATCCGGGTCCGTCACCACCACGTAGGGCTGGCCCTCGCGGAAGGAACGCAACGAGAACACGCGCCGGGCCGCGCTCACATATTGCTGGATGCCGTCGTCCGCGGCACTGCCCAGCACCTTGGCGATGGTGTCGCCCTTTTCCACCACCCCGTGGGTGACGGAGGCCGACTCGCCGGCCTCCACGGCGAGG
>CAMWTD010000187.1 GCA_947177085.1 uncultured Desulfovibrio sp. | reverse complement strand
TTCTCTGACGCAGCCAGCACCGAAAAGGCTGTTTTTGACGGATAATTTCGGCATTACAGAAGCAGCACGAGCCCGACACCAACTCCACAGTACAACCAAGCCTTTCAGGAAGCACCATGATCCCTTACGGCTCCCTCGTCATCTACGTCACGCCCAAGGGGCGGCGTTACCTCAAGAGGCTGGAGGCCGGGCAGGACTGGCACAGCAATGACGGCACTCTCGCGGCTGCCGACGTGGCCGCGCTCGACTTCGGCTCCGTGGCGGCAACCAACGCCGGTGTGCCCATCCGCATCGAGGAGGCCACGCTCCACGACCTTTTGCTCGGCGTCAAGCGCCAGACGCAGATCATCTACGCCAAGGACATCGCCTATATCTGCCTGCGCCTTGGCGCGGGCCCCGGGCGCACCGTCATCGAGGCGGGCTGCGGCTCGGGCGCGCTCACCCTGGGACTTTCGTGGTTCGCCGGACCCACCGGCCGCATCGTGAGCCACGACGCGCGCGAGGAGTTCACGCGGCTTGCGCGCCGCAACCTCGACTGGGCGGGCCTTGGCGAAAACGTGGAACTGCACTGCCGCGACATTGCAGATGGCTTTGCCGCAAGCGGGGCCGATGCGCTCTTCCTTGACGTGCGCACCCCCTGGGACTATCTCGACCAGACTCTTGCGGCGGTGCGCCCAGGGGCCACCCTGGGTTTCCTGCTGCCCACCGTGGACCAGGTGAGCCGGCTCCTGCTCGGGCTGGAAAACGGGCCCTTCGCCGAAATCGAGGTCTGCGAGCTCTTCATCCGCGGCTGGAAGCCCGTGGCGGACAGGCTGCGCCCGGCGGACAGGATGACCGCGCACACGGGCTTCCTGATTTTCTGCCGCCAGCAGGAACCGAGCGCGGAATTTGACGCGCTCGGCCCGCGCGGCACGCGCGAACGCAAGCGGGAGGCGGCCCGCCAGGCGCGGCGCGAGGCCATCCTCGAAGCGGAAGAAGCATTGGACGAGGCCTGAGCCCCGGCGCGCGCCTATGCCCCGCTGCCCTTCACCTTGAAGAAGCGCAGGCGCAGGGCGTTGCTCACCACCGAGAACGACGAAAGCGCCATGGCGACGCCGCCGATCATGGGCGAGAGCATGGGGCCGCCGAACACGTGCAAAAGGCCCGCGGCCACGGGCAGGCCGAGGATATTGTAACCGAAGGCCCACCCCAGATTTTCACGGATATTGCGCATGGTGGCGCGCGAAAGCTCCAGCGCCGCCAGCACGGCCTCCATGCCGCCGCGCATGAGCACGATGTCCCCGGCCTCGGCGCTCACGTCCACGCCCGTGCCCACGGCCATGCCCACATCGGCGAGCGCCAGCGCGGGCGCGTCGTTGAGGCCGTCGCCCACCATGCCCACCACGTGGCCCTCCTCCTGCAGGCGGCGCACATAGTCGGCCTTTTCCGCCGGCAAAAGCCCGGCCGCCACCTCGTCGATGCCCGCGAGCTTCGCCACGGCCGCGGCCGTGCGCGCATTGTCGCCGGTGAGCATGACGACACTGACGCCCATGCCGCGCAGGCGCTTCACAACGGCGACGGACTCGGGCCGCAGGCTGTCCGCCAGCGCGAAGATGGCCGCCATCTGTTCCCCGGGCTGCTCCGCGCCGGCCTCCGCAGGGGCCACGGCCATAAGCAGGGGCGTCTGGCCCTCCCCTGCCAGCGCATCCAGCCTTGCCGCCACTTCGGCCGAGGGCTCCAGCCCGCGCGTTCCCATGTAGGCGGCGCTGCCCACGGCCACGGCCCAGGGCTGCCCGTCCAGGCGCACGCGGCCTTCAATGCCGAGGCCCGGCGCGATGCGCGCCTCCTCCACCTCGCAGATGGGACAATCCCGCTCCTTCCCTGCCCGGATAATGGCGAGCCCGAGGGGATGCTCGCTCCGGCCCTCCAGCGATGCGGCCAGCGCCAGCAGCTCGCGCTCGCCAAGGTCAGCCACGGCTGGGGTGAGCGGGATGACCTCCGTGAGCTCGGGGCGGCCCGTGGTGAGTGTCCCGGTCTTGTCCAC
The DNA here is from genome assembly GCA_947177085.1 of uncultured Desulfovibrio sp. Taxonomy (GTDB): domain Bacteria; phylum Desulfobacterota; class Desulfovibrionia; order Desulfovibrionales; family Desulfovibrionaceae; genus Desulfovibrio. The sequence goes on along the minus strand of CAMWTD010000187.1, from coordinate 2,522 downwards.
GGCGAGCGCCGTGACCTTGCCCGCACGCTCGAGGGCCGCGCCGTTCTTGATAAGCACGCCAAGCTGCGCGCCCCGGCCCGTGCCCACCATGACGGACATGGGCGTGGCGAGACCCATGGCGCAGGGGCAGGCCATGACGAGCACGGCCACAAAGACGGTGAGCGCCGTGGTAATGGGCTCCGCGCTGAAGACGAGCCAGCAGAGCGCGGAAAGCGTCGCCAGCGCCATGACCGCGGGCACGAAATAATAGCTCACCCGGTCGGCCAGGCGGGCGATGGGGGCCTTGCTGCCCTGGGCCTCCTGCACGAGGCGCACGATGCGCGCAAGCCTGGTGTTGCCACCCACGGCCACCGCGCGCATGACGAGCGGCCCTTCGCCGTTGACGCTTCCCGCGGTGAGGCTGTCGCCCGGGGCCACGGGCACGGGGATGGACTCGCCCGTGAGCAGGGAAAGGTCCACGGCGCTCACGCCCTGTTCCACCGTGCCGTCCACGGGCACGCGGCCGCCGGGGCGCACGAGGAGCAGGTCGCCCACCTCCACGGCGGAGAGCGGCACCTCATCGGGCGTGGCGTCCGGGCTCGCAAGGCGCAGGGCCGTTTCCGGCGCGAGGCTCATGAGCGCGCCCATGGCGTCGCCAGCCCGCTGCTTGGCCGTGGCCTCGAGGAACTGGCCGAACTCGATCATGGTGAGCAGCACGGCGCAGGATTCATAATAGAGGTTCATGGCCCGCCAGGAGGGGTCATTGCCCATGAGCCCGAGCACCGTGTTCACGAGGCTGTAGAGAAAGGCCGCGCCCGTGCCCACGGCCACGAGGCTGTCCATGTTGGGCGAGCGACGGAACAGTGCGGCGAGACCGTCCACATAGAAATGCCGCCCGAGCCAGACCACGGGCAGGGTGAGCCCGAGCTGGACGAGCATGAAGGCCCGGGGCGAGCCGTGCGGCTCGAGCCACGCGGGCAGCGGCATCCCGAGCATGTGCCCCATGGAGACGAAAAGCAGCGGCAGGGAGAGGATGACCATGGGCCAAAGCCGCCCCAGCCTCTTTTTGCGGTCCGCCCGGGCCTTGGCCTTGGCCTCAGCGAAGCGGGCCTCGGCGTCCTCGCTTACGGCGGGCGTGGCGGTGAAGCCGAGCTTGGCCACGGCGGCCATGAACTCGCGGCGCACGGCGTCCGCATCTCCGGGCGCGGGCCAGACTTCCGCCCGCGCCGTGGCGAGGTTGACGCTCACCTTTTCCACATCGGGCAGCCGCCCCGTCACGCGCTCGATGCGCGAGGAGCAGGCCGCGCAGTGCATGCCGCCAATATCAAAGCGCAGTGGGCAGGCCGGGGCCGCGCCCCCGCCGTGGGCATCCGTCATGAACTGACCTCTTGATTTTGCAGCAAAAATGGCGTATACTTTATTTCACAAAGTCGGCAAATCCGCGTATGTTGCGCGTTTGACGCCAACTTCCCCGAGGAGGATACTATGGCTACCCTGAAAGTCAATGGAATGCACTGCGAAAACTGCAAGAACGCCGTCGAAAAGGCCGTTTCCGCCATCCCCGGCGTCAAGAGCGCCAAGGTGGACCTGGACAAGAAGGAGCTCCAGTACGAGGAAGAAGACAAGAACATGCCCATCGCGCTGGACATCATCATGAGCGCCATCCGCGACCTGGGCTACGAGCCCGAGCACCAGCGCCCCTAGCCCGCGCGGCCTGCCCCTGCGGCCCGACGCTTCCCCAGGGCGGAAGCGCACCCTGCGCTCCTCCCGCGCGGCGCGTCTTTACGCGCGGAGCGGGCGCGGCGCGGTAAGCCGGCCGCGACACGGGCATTTCGAGCACTTTGCCGTCCGTTCCATGCCGGAGCGGGCGGCATTTTTGTCCGCTCTCCGGGCCACGGCCCCGCCTGCGGCCCGCTGATTGAGGAGTTCACCCGGGGCGATGGCCTGGGGGGCGCGCCTGACCGAGAAAAACATCAGGCGCGAGGGGCTGCCAGCGCCACCGCCGCTCGTGAACCTGCGCCGGCTGGACGGGCCGGCCCCGCGGGCTCGCGCCATTGACATGCTTGGGAGGAAATGATAGGTTAAGAAGATAAATTTTATCCAATTGTTAGCCCTTGGGAGGAGCCATGTTCACCAATCGCGGCAAGGCGCTGACCTTTGACGACATCCTGCTTATTCCGGGATATTCCGACATCACGCCCGATGCCGTGGACATCACCACCTGGCTCACCCCTTCCATTCCGCTGCGCATCCCCCTGCTCTCCGCCGCCATGGACACGGTGACGGAATCGGCCATGGCCATTTCCATGGCCCGCATGGGCGGCATCGGCGTCATCCACAAGAACATGCCCGTGGCCCGGCAGCGCCTTGAGGTCGAGCGCGTCAAGAAGAGCGAAAGCGGCATGATCCTCGACCCTGTCACCATCGCCTCCGGCCAGAGTGTGCAGGAGGCGCTGGACCTCATGCGCGATTTCCGCGTTTCCGGCCTCCCGGTGGTGGACGGGGACAGGCTCGTCGGCATCCTCACCAATCGCGACGTGCGC
>CAMWTD010000186.1 GCA_947177085.1 uncultured Desulfovibrio sp. | reverse complement strand
CATTTACCTCATGCCGCCCTATATCACGCCGCAGGAGGATGTGGCCCGGCTTTGCGCCGCCGTGGAGGCCGCGCTGGAAGCGGATGCCTGGCGGCTACCGGAGTGAGCCTCCGCCCTAGGCGTCCTTCTCGCCCGCGGCGCGCATGAGCGCCGGATCAATCCCGCGATAGATGACCCGCGTGGCGGCCTCGTCGGCCAGTTCGCCCAAGTCCATGAGCTTTTCCAAAAGTTCCAGGAGATAGTTGCGGTCGTTTTCGCAGCCGTCCTGAAAGTCCTTTTCCAGCTCGCCGGAGCGCAGATAGCTCTCCAGTTCCGTCAAATCCGCCAGCTTCAGCATGGCTCGTCGCTCCTTGTGTCCAGGGATTGGAGGCATTCGTCCGCCAGCCTTTCGGCCAGTTCTTCCACAGTGGAAATCTCCGCGCGGCTGATGTCCGCAAAGTGGATGCCGCTGCTCACGCTTACCGCGCAGCCGTGGCCCCGGGCAAGCCGCTCCGCCACGCGGGCCGCGAGCGCCCCTTCCCGATGCCCGGGCCGCTGCGTCACTCTTGCGGCTTCGCCGGGTTGGGCCAGCGCCACGGCGCCGACATGGGCCTCCCCGCCGCAAAGGCAGGCGTGGAGATCGCGCCCCTGCGGCATGAGGCGCAGGCACAGCTCTATCCGGCCTTCCCTGGCGTGAAATTCGCGGCATTCTCGCGAGGAGCGCGACACCCTGTCATCCATGCGCCGACTGTAGCGGAAAAGACAAGCCTCGCAAAGGACTAGGCCGCCGTGGCGCGTCGCCGCCACAGGAGAAGCCACGCCGCAAGGCACAGTCCCGACACAAAGGTGGAAATGCAGCCCACGGCGAGGATTGCCCCGGGCCACACCGAGAGGCTCGCCAGCAGCATGGAAAGCGCGCCGAAAAGCAGGCCCGTGCAGTTGATGAGGGAGGACACGATGCCGTTGTCGCCCTCAATGCTCTCCATCATCAGCACCGTCGAGGGCGCGCGCAGGGCGCTTCCGAACAGGGTGAGCGCCGCGAACAGCAGGGCGAAGGTCCACGGGCCGCGCCCGCCAAGGAAGAGGAGGGCAACGCCCGCAAGGCACATGGCGGAAAGATGCCCGGCGAGCACGCGGGTCCTGTTCCAGTGACGGAAAATGCCCATGTGCAGGAAGGGCCCCAGCAGGGATGCGGAGGCGTTGAGCGCGAAAAATAGGCTGTATTCCTGCGCGGACACCCCGAATGTGTCCTGAAAGATGAAGGCCGATACCGCGAGGTAGGACATGAAGGGCATGGACATGGCCGAAAAGATGAGCAGCGGATAGAGGAAGTTCCTGTTGGCGAGCGCCACGCCCATGCGCCGGAAGGTCGCCCCGAGGCTGAGGCCCCCGCCGGGCGGATTGGTCTCCCTGAGCCAGAGCGTGCCCACAAGCGCCACGCCGCCGCACAGGGCGAGGCAGAGGAAGATGCCGCGCCAGTCGACCATGAGCAGGAGCCAGCCCCCGAGCACCGGGGCTGTCAGCGGCGCGATGATGACCGTGGCCTGCATGATGGTCACGACCTTTTCCATGGAGCCGCCCCGCAGGACATCCTTGACGATGGCGAGGGACATGGCGCTGGCCGCGCCGCTGCCCACGGCCTGCACGGCGCGCCAGGCGAGCAGCCCCCCGATGGAACCGGTGAGGCAGATGGCGATGCTGGAAACGATATAGAGCACCGAGCCCGCCAGCAGCACGGGTTTGCGCCCATACCTGTCGCTCACCGGGCCCCAGAAGAGCATGGAGACGGCGAAGACCAGCATGAAGGTGCTGATGGTGGCGCTGGCGAGCTCGTTGGTGGTGGAGAAGGCGCGCGCGATGGAAGGAAGCGCGGGCAAATACATGTCCGTGGAAATGGGGGCAAAGGCGCTCAGGAAGGAGAGATAAAGGATAAGAAAACGGTTTCCCGGGTAAAAAAGGCGGTTTTTCATGGCGCAAGCCTAAACCCGAAGCGCCGGAGTGACAATCGGGTTTTTGCGTCTCGCGCGGGCCTCGCGCAGGTTGCCCGGCTCACAGCACCGCATACTTGCCATGGCGCGGCAGGGAGAAACGGCGCATATCCACGCCTTCCAGCTCGAGCAGTCGTATCTTCCGGGCAATGCCGCCGCCATAGCCGGTGAGGTTGCCGCCGGCTCCCACCACCCGGTGGCAGGGGATGATGATGGAAAGGGGATTCCGCCCCACAGCCCCGCCCACGGCGCGGCTCGACATGCGTTCCTTGTGGAGGGCGCGGGCCGCCGCGCGGGCGAGCTCGCCATAGGTTACGCATTCCCCATAGGGGATGGCGCGCAGGAGCCGCCATATGAGTTGCCGGAAGGGCGTGCCCCCGGGCGCAAGCGGCAGGGCGTCGATGGAGGGACGCCTGCCGGCAAAATAGGCGGCGATCCATTCCCGGCCCAGCCTCAGAGGAGCTGCGTCGGGCCTGTCCTCCACAACGCAGCCGGCGGTGGCGTCCAGGAAAGCGCGCCGCTCGAGCCAGAGGCCCGTCAGGGCCGCATCAGTGCCCACAAGGGCGAGTTCCCCCACGGGGGAGGGCAAGGTCGTCGCATACAGCATGGCTGCCTCCTCTGGCGCGCCGGGCGGCGAGGCCCTTGCGCGGGCGCGCCTGCCCAGCCTACAGGTTTTTCTCCGCCGCGTCCTGTGCGCGGCCTCCGCGAAAAACGGGGGGAGGCCCCGGGCTTCCATTGTTTTTCACCGGGAGCTGCGGTAGAATCGGCAACTTCACTCGCCACTGCGAGTTTCAAGGAGCAGACCATATGACCACAGAGGAACAGCGCGCCACTGCCGCGCCCGAAGAAGGCTTAGAAGATTTTGCCGCCATGCTGGCGGCGCATGACGAGGCCTCGTCCGGCCAGGTGCAGCCCGGGCAGAAGGTCCGGGGCACCATCATCGCCCTCACGGGCGAGAGTGTTTTTGTGGATGTGGGCCTCAAGGAAGACGGCATCATGGACCGCAAGGACCTTCTGGATGCGGACGGCAAGGAAATCGCGGGCCAGGGCGATGTCGTGGAGGCCTGGGTGGTGTCGGCGAGCCCGCAGGGCATCGTCCTTTCCCGCTCCATGAGCGGCAGCGGCGTGGCCGCACTGGAAGATGCCCGGGATGCCGGGGTTCCGGTGGAAGGGCGTGTCAGCGGGACCTGCAAGGGCGGCTATCTCGTCGAGGTGCTGGGCAAGACGGCCTTTTGCCCCGGCAGCCAGATGGAGGCCACGGGCGGCGACGTCGAAAGCCCTGTGGGCCGCACCATGCAGTTCCTGGTGACGCGCGTGGAAAACCGCGGCCGCAATATCGTGGTCTCGCGGCGCGCGCTTCTGGACCGCGAGCGGCGGGAGAACCTTGACAAGCTTCTGGAGACGCTCAAGCCTGGCGACATGGTCGAGGGCCGCGTCACGAGGCTCGCGCCCTTCGGGGCCTTTGTGGAGCTCGCTCCGGCGGTGGAGGGCATGATCCATCTCTCCGAGCTTTCGTGGTCGCGCGTGGGCGCGCCGGACGAGGCCGTCTCCGTGGGCGACCCGGTGCGCGTCAAGGTGCTCGACATCACCACCAACGAGAAAGGGCAGACGCGCATCTCGCTCTCGCGCAAGCAGGCCGAGGGCGACCCCTGGCAGGACGTGCCGAACCGGCTCGCCGCGGGCAGCATCGTGCAGGGCAAGGTGCGCCGCCTTGCGCCTTTCGGCGCTTTTGTGGAGGTGCTCCCGGGCGTCGAGGGGCTCATCCACATTTCTGAAATGTCCTGGGCCAAGCGCGTGAACAAGCCCGAGGACGTGCTCAGCGTGGGGGACGAGGTCTCCGTCAAGGTCAAGGACGTGAATCCGGGGACGCGGCGCATCGCGCTCAGCCTGCGCGACGCCGAGGGCGACCCCTGGCAGGATGCGGAGCAGCGCTTCCCCGTGGGCTCCTCAGTGGAGGGCACGGTGGAGAGCAGCGGCAAGTTCGGCGTCTTTGTCAACCTTGCGCCGGGCATCACGGGCCTTTTGCCCGCGGGCGTCATCAAGAACAGCAAGAAGCCGGAACTTGCCAGGCTGGGCAAGGGCGACAGCGTGACCCTGGTCATCCAAAACATTGACACGGGCGCGCGCCGCGTCAGCCTCACCTATGAAGGCGCTGAAGCCGCGTCCGAGCCGGGCGCGGGCGGCCAGAGGGGGCAGGGCGCGGGCTCCTGGAAGCAACATGCCGTGACGGGCGCGCCTGTCACGGGCATCATGGCACAAGCCTTGCAAAAGGCTATGCAAAAATCTTCCAAGGAGCGTTCATGAGCATGAAAAAATGCCTTGTGGCCCTCTTGGCTGTGGCCTTTTTGGGCGCGGCCACGACGGGCCTGGCGGCGAATCTCCCCGATTTCAGCGAGCTTGCGGCCAAGTGCGGCCCGGCTGTGGTGAACATTGGCACTGAGCGCAAGGCTTCCGCCGGCGGCGCAGAGGATTTTTTTGGCGAAATGTTCCGCAACATGCCGCCAGGATTTGAAAAATTCTTTGAGCAGTTTGGCGAGCAGAAAGGCCGCAAGGCCCCCGGCAACAAGCAGCGCCCCCAGCGCAAGCAGAAGT
>CAMWTD010000185.1 GCA_947177085.1 uncultured Desulfovibrio sp. | reverse complement strand
GTATACGCGCTGGCGTCAGTAACGGAGGTGATCATGGCTGCTCCTGTCTGTGCGCGGCGAGGGCAAAAATTGCCCGAACAGGGTGTTTTGGAGGAATTTGAGCAATATGTGTGCCGGGGCAATCTGTGCCGGGCGCAACGAAAGAGGGAACAGAATGTGCCGCTAGGAGCAGAGAGGCCGGTATGGAGAGGACCGGCTGGAGCGAAGTCAGTGTGAAGCGGCGTGGATGCCCGGCACGGGAGCAACGTCACGGCAGAGCTTCCAGTCCCGGATGCCGAGGTCCACCGAGGCCACGCCGTTATAGGTGTCGATGCGCGGGGTGTAGGCGATGCGGATGGTCTTGCCCACGAGGGAAGCGGGCAGCGCCTCGGCCATGCGCCAGGCTTTGGCAGAAAGGATCAGGCCGCTTTCCGCATCCTTGAGGCGCAGGCGCACATGCTCGCGGCTCCGGCCGATGTAGGAACGCTCGGTCACGAGCAGCGGCGGCGAGGCGAAGACCGGCTCCGGATTGCCCGGCCCGAAGGGCTGGAGGAGCTGCAGCTCCTTCAGGAAGTCGAGGTCGCTCGCCCTGTCAAAGCCCAGCTCGCATTCAAGCGTGAGGGTGGGCTCCAACGGGTCGGGGCCGAGCGCCTCCGCCACGGCCCCATCGAAGCGGGCGCGAAATTCATCGAGCCGTCGGGGCTCAAGGCGTATCCCGGCGGCCAGCCGATGGCCGCCGAAGCCCACAAGGCAGTCGGCCACGCGCCCCAGCCCGTCGTGGAGGTCAAATTCCTTCACCGAGCGGCCCGAGCCCTTGAGGCTCTCCCCTTCCCGGCAGAGCACGATGGCCGGGCGGTAAAACTCCTCCACGATGCGGGAGGCCACGATGCCCACGATGCCGGGATGCCAGTCCTCCCCGTAGAGCACGAGGCCCGCATGGGGTTCGCGGGCCAAAAGTTCCGCGGCCTGCTGGCGGGCGGCCGCGTGGACGCGCTCCTCCTCACTTTTGCGCTCGGTATTGCAGGCATCCAGCCCGGCGGCAAGCTTGGCGGCGCGGGCGTGATCCCGCTCGCGCAGGAGCTCAAGCGCCGCTTCCGCGCTGCCCATGCGTCCCGCGGCATTGATGCGCGGCGCAAGGCGGAACACCACCTGCCCGGCGGTGAGCATGGCCGCCGGGTCATAGTTGCTCACCGTCTTGAGCGCGGCAATGCCGGGCCTCAGCCCGCGGCCGATGTGGCCGAGGCCGCCGCGCACGAGGACGCGGTTTTCGCCCGTGAGGCGCATGACGTCGGCCAAGGTGCCCAGGGCCACGAGGTCGAGCGCCTCATCCATGCGGAAGCGTTTGCCCGTATGCGGGGCCAGGGCGGCATTGACGGCCGCCATGAGGTAGAAGGCCACGCCCACCCCGGCGAGGTGCGCGCAGGGCCAAAGGGCCCGGTCGCCCGTGCGCGGGTTGCAGATGGCGTGCGCCGGGGGGAGCGCCTCGGGGGGGACATGGTGGTCAGTGACGATGACGGTCATGCCGAGCTCGCGCGCGCGGGCCACGGCCCCGGCGTCCGAAATGCCGCAATCCACGGTGAGCAGGAGGCCGTAGCCGGCCCGGGCAAGCGCCTCCACGCCCGGGATATTGAGGCCGTAGCCCTCGGCCTGGCGGTCCGGGAGGTGGTGGCCGGCCTCGAAGCCGTGGGCCGCCAGCACATCCAGCACCAGCGCCGTGGCGGTGACGCCGTCCACGTCATAGTCGCCCCATACGGCGAGGCGCTTGCCGGAAAGCAGCCCCTCGGCAATCAGGGCAGCGGCCTCGGGAAGTTGCGGCCAGCGCGCCGGCGGGGTGAGGGAATCGAGCCTTGCGGAAAGGAAGGCGTCGATGGCGTCGCGTCCGGTGAAGCCGCGCCGCCAGAGGATTTCGAGGAGGTGCGGGGAAATGGAGAGCTCCTCGGCCAGGCTGGCCGGCGTCCCCGCTGCCGTCGTGCCGTCTCCCGGGGCCTCGCGCAGACGCCAGTGGCTCATTGCTGGGCCGAGGCCGGGGCTGCCTGCTGGGACGCCTCCGCCGCCGGGGCTGCCGCGGGGTCCGCAGCCGCCGCGGGCCGCGCCCCCTGGCTGGCCGCTGTCAGCACTTCGCGTACCCTGTCCATCTTATCCGCCGGAACCAGGGATTTCTGCAGCAGCCACTTGAGGAACTTGAGCGAGATCTCGTGGCGCGGCGCAAGGGTGAGCGCGGTGAAGAGGTGCTCGAGGCAGCCGTCCATATCCTTGGTTTCCAGCAGCACACGCGCGAGGTTCATGTGCAGGTTTTCGTCATTGGCCGTGATCTGGAGGGCGCGCTGGTAATATTCCACGGACTGCGCCAGCATCTTGTTCTTGCGCAGGTTGATGCCAAATTCGTTGAACAGGTGCTTGTGCTCGGCGTCAAAAGCGCCGTCCAGCTTGAGCAGGCGGTCAAAAATGTCCTGCGCCTTGTCGAGCTCGCCCCGCTCCATATAGGTCAGGCCAATGCCGAAATTGGCGCGCACATTGGCCACGTCCACCTTGAGCGCGCGGGTGTATTCGTATTCGGCGGCAAAGGTCTCGCCCTTTTCGCGGTGGCCGTCGCCCTTGTTCACGGACTGCTCGACCTCGCGCATCTTGGGATAGACCGACATCTGGTAGAATTCGGGCTCGGGCGAGAACTTGGCGATGAGCTCGTCCATGGAAATCTTGCGCTTGGGGCCGCTCGGCACATAGTTGGCGTTGAGCGGCTGGCACTCGATGGCATCCCCGTGCTGCTCCACGAACCAGAAGGTTTTCTGGACGGTCTTGCGCGTGGTCGTGCCCGTGCCGACCTTGCGGATTTCCTGGGTGGAAAACACCCCGCGCACATCGGTCTTGTTCTGTCCGGGGGACGCTGCTGACTCGGCCATGGTTTCCTCTGCGCTGCGTTTATTCTGCGGCGGCCGCGCCGGACGCGGCCCGCATTTCTTCAAGGATGGCGGCGGCCGCCTCGGCAGGGGAGGGGGCGTCGAGGATGGGTCGCCCGACAACCAGGTAATCCGCCCCGGCCTGCACGGCTTCCGCCGGGGTCATGGTGCGCCGCTGGTCGCCGGCGTCCGCGCCCGCTGGCCGGATGCCGGGGCAGAGGCAGGCGAGCCCGGGGGACGCGGCCTTGATGTCCCGCACTTCATGGCCGGAGCAGACCACGCCGTCGAGCCCCCAGGACGCGGCCGCCGCGGCGAGGTCCTGCGCAAAGACGCCGGGGGGCGCGCTCACGCCGGGCATTTCACCGGGGCCGAAGCTCGTGAGCGCGGTCACGCCGAAGAGCAGCGGGGCGGAACAGGCGTCCACGGCCGTGTCCCGGGCTTCCAGCGCCGCCTGGCACATGCGCTTGCCGCCCTGGCAATGCAGGGTGAGCATGTCCGCGCCGAGCACGCCGGCCGCTGTCACGGCGCGGGCGACCGTGTGCGGGATATCGTAAAACTTGAGGTCCAGAAAAACGTGAAAGCCCTGCTCCTTCAGGCGCTCAAGCAGGCGCGGGCCGCCGAGGGTGAAGAGCTCGAGGCCCACCTTGCACCAGCCAAGGGCGTCACGCAACTGGCGCGCCATGCTGACGGCTTTTTCACGGTCCGGGAGGTCGAGGGCGACGATGAGCTCGGGCATGGCACTCCCCCGTGTCACGAAGTGGCGAGAAGGTCGCCCACAAGCCGTGGATTGCGGGCGGGGGCCAGCGTGGCGGCCACATAGGCCGCGCGCAGGCGGTCATAGGCCGCGTCCAGGTTGTCGTTGACCACCAGGGCGTCGTACCACGGGGCTTCGCGCAGTTCGCGCCGGGCATTGGCGAGGCGGCGCTCGATGGCGGCCTCGTCGTCCTGCCCGCGCAGGCGCAGGCGTCGCTCCAGCTCTTCCATGCTCGGCGGCAGGATGAAGATGAAGCAGGCCCCCTCGAGATTCAGCTTGAGCTGGGCCGCGCCCTGCACGTCGATGTCAAAGAGGGCGTCGCGCCCTTGCGCGAGCATCTCCCGCACGGGGGCGAGCGGCGTGCCGTAGAGGTTGCCGTGCACCTCGGCCCATTCGGCGAATGCCCCGCCGGCGCGCCGCTCCTCAAAGGCCGCGCGGCTGAGAAAGATATAGTCCCTGCCGTCCACCTCGCCCTCGCGCGGGGCCCTGGTGGTGCAGCTCACGGAATAGCCGATGGCCGGAAATTCTGCGCGCAGGCGGCGGATGAGGGTGGTCTTGCCCGCGCCCGACGGCGCGCTGAGCACGAGCGCAATGCCCTGGCGCATCAGGCGTCCTCCTGCGCGAAGCGCTGGCTGATGGTCTCCGGCTGGATGGAGGAGAGGATCACATGGTTGGAATCCGTGACGAGGATGGAGCGCGTCTTGCGGCCCTGGGTGGCGTCCACGAGACGCCCGGCGGCGCGGGCGTCCTCGCGCAGGCGGCGCATGGGCGACGACGCGGGATTGGCGATGCCCACCACGCGCGCGGCAAGGACGTAGTTGCCGAAACCGATATTGATGAGTCTTTCGCCTGCCATCACGCTATTCCAGGTTCTGTACCTGCTCGCGGCATTTTTCCAGCTCGTTCTTGAAATCCACAACCAGGCGCGAGAGCTGGATATCAGGG
>CAMWTD010000184.1 GCA_947177085.1 uncultured Desulfovibrio sp. | reverse complement strand
GTCTTGGGCAGGCGGTAGATGGGGATGCCGTAGCGGATCATGCCGCCGGCCTTGGGCTTGGCCTCGAAAATATCCACGGGATAGCCGCGCTCGAGCAGATGATACGCGCAGGAAATGCCCACCGGGCCCGCGCCCACCACGGCCACGCGCTTGCTCTTGGCCGGGGCCGCGTCCTGCGGCTTGAGCATGCCCGAGGCGATGGCCCGGTCGGCGGCGTAGCGCTTGAGGTTGCGGATGGAGACCGCCTCGTCCACCTTGCCGCGGCGGCAGGCGCGCTCGCAACTGCGCACGCAAACGCGGCCGCAGCTCCCCACCAGCGGATAGCTGCGCAGGACGGTATTGGCGGCGAGATCGTCATGGCCGTCCTTGATGTAGTCGATATAGCGGGGGATGTTGACGAGGCCCGGGCAGGCCTCGATACAGGGGCTCGTGATGGCGCTGTAAAAACCGCGGGTGTCGGCCCCCCCGCCGGGCTCGAGCTCGGTGGGGAAATGCGTCAGCGCCGCCAGCAGGGGCAGCGCGCCCGTCTGTCCCACGCCGCAAAGGGAGGTCGCGCTCATCTGGGTGGCGATGTCGCGCACGTCCTGCCAGTCCACGGCCGCACCGTTGCGCGCGGCGGCCAGCGCGTCGCGCACAAGCGGCGCGCCCGTGCGGCAGGGCGAGCACTTGCCGCAGGACTCGGAAGCCACCTTGTCAAAATGTTTCCACAGGGCCCAGAGCAGGGGCAGCTCCGGATCAAAGACGAGAAAACCCCTGTCGGAGAGGAAGGAGCGGGCGGGGTTGCCCTCGCTGAAGCTGTCAAAGACGGAGAGGTCCAGTCCGGGGGGCGTGGCGTCGCCGCCGTTGCGGTTGTCGTAGACAGTGCCGTCCCAGACTCCATAGACAAGTCGCGGCATGGCGGTCTCCTCACGGGCGACGCCGGGGCTGCCGGGCATCGCCCTGTCTGCGGGTGAAGCCTTGAGGGTATGCCCATGCAGATACCACAGGGAACGCGACACTTCAATGCCGGGAGGGGGAAAGACGGTCACGGGCGCAAAAAAACCGCGCCTGAAAAAGAAAACCGGGAACAGGCGTCTTTGGCCTGCTCCCGGTGTGGGGGCTGTCCCTGGGCCGGCAGCCCTGCAAAAAGGTGACTGCCGCCGCGATTTTTTTCCGCTCCCATCCTGGGGGAGATTTTCCGGCCCCGGGCCCATCCTGGGGCCGGAAAACCTTGTGGGGAGGGGAGAAGCGCCGCCGCGAGGACGGGGCGGAACCCGTTTACGCGGCCATGGTGTCGAAAAGCTCTTTCGCGCTGCTGTTGGCCGGGTTCTCGCCGAGCACGGCTTCCAGGTGTTCCCGCGCCTCGTCGTTGCGGCCGAGGTAGATGAGGCAGCCCGCCAGGGTCACGCGCACGGCCTCTTTTTCCTCGGTGGCGTCGAGGGCCGCGGCGAGATAGGGCAGGGTGGCCTCCACCTGGCCGGTCTGGTAGGCCTCGCGCACCAGGCAGTTGAGCGCCACGATGTTGGCGGCGGATTTCGCGAGCGCGCGGGTGAAGTAGGCGAAGGCTTCCTCGTGATTGCCTTTCTCCATATGGACGAGGCCGATGCCGCAAAGGGCCTTGTCGGTCTCTTCCACGGAGGCCGCTTTCTCGTAGAGCACAAGGGCCTTGTCCAGTTCGGAACGCTGCACGGCCACAGTGGCGAGGCCCATGTAGGGAGCGGCGCTGCGGGTATTGCCCGCGGCGGCCTTGCGATAATACTCCTCGGCCTTGTCAAAGTCGCCCATGAAAAGGTAGCACTCGCCCAGTTCCTTGTTGATTTCGTAGTCCAACTGATTTTCCATGTCATCCTCCCCTTTGAGGCGTTTCCCTTTTGGCGCGGTGCGCCGATGAATTGCCCGGGAACATGCAGGGAACATGCCACGAAAAAGAAAAACTTTGAAATCAGCGAGTTAGGCGGATGATCCTTTTGGCGGCGGGCAAAAGCTGCCCCCCATGCCGCCAAAACTGCCCCTGCCGGGAGCCCGGCGGACCCTGGCGCGTCGTGCGCTTGACGCGCCCGGGCAGATTTTGCCGCCCCCGCCGTGCGGCAGAGCGACGCGAGGGGCCGGGAGCCAGGCGTCAGGCAAGGGCCGCGCGGCCGCCGTGCGCTTCCATATGGTTGATAAGCACCTGAAAGACGCCCTCGATGTCCAGCGCCGAGGTGTCCACGATGAGGGCGTCCTCGGCGGGGCGCAGGGGGGCCACCGCCCGGCCGCGGTCGAGCGCGTCCCGCTGGCGGATCTGTTCGGCGAGCACGGCGAGTTCCTCGTGACGGCCGCGCGCCGCAAGGTCGAGCTGGCGTCTTCGGGCCCGCGTTTCCGGCGTGGCGTCGAGGAAGAACTTGAAGCGGGCTTCGGGAAAGACGGCCGTGCCCATGTCCCGCCCCTCGGCCACGAGGGGACCGCGCGCGCCCAGCTTTTGCTGCGCCTCTTTAAGGATGTCCCGCGCCGCCGGGATCGTCCCCAGTTGCGCGGCCAAAAGGCCCACGGCCTCGGTGCGGATCTCGTCGCCCACTGGCTCGCCCGCGCAACTGAGGCGCGTGGCCGCCCCCGTGCCGTCAAGGGTGAAAGGCCACGCGGCCGAGCGTTTGCGAAGTTCCTGCGGGGAGAGGCTTGCCGCGTCCGGCCCGAGGCGCAGGGCCAGCGTGCGGAACATGGCCCCGGTGTCCAGATAGGGGAGGGCCAGGGCCTCGGCCAGGCGGCGGGCCAGGGTGGTCTTGCCCACGCCGGCCGGCCCGTCCAGCGTCACCACTGGGAGCTTCGGGAGCGCCTGGGAGCCGTTCATGACCGCGCCCCGGCGTCCAGTTCTTCCGCCAGCGCCTTGAGGAAGGCGGCATTTTCCTCCGGCGTGCCCACGCTGACACGCAGATGCTGCGGCAGGCCGTAGCTTGTCAGGGGCCGGATGATGACGCCCCGGGCGAGCAGCCCCTCGAAGCAGCCTTTCGCGTCGTGTCCCTCCGGCAGGCGGAACATGAGGAAGTTGGCCTCGCTCGGCCAGACCTCGCAGCCGAGCCGCCGAAGGCCATCCGCCAGCGCCCGCCGCCCCGTGCGCACGGTCTCCAGCGTGGCGGCGCGGAAGGCGCTGTCCTCAAGGGCGGCCAGCGCCGCCTCCTCGGCGAGCACATTGATGGAGAAGGGCAGCCGCGAGCGCCAGAAGCCGTCCGCAATGGCGGCCGGCAGGATGCCGTAGCCCAGGCGCATCCCGGCAAGGCCCCAGCTCTTGGAAAAGGTGCGCAGCACCGCCACATTGTCCGGCAGGGGCCCGGCATGGAGCAGCGAGAGGTCGGCCTCGTCCTCGGCAAAGTCCATATAGGCCTCGTCCACCACCAGGAGGGCCTTGGGCGCTGTTTCCGCAAGTCGGGCAGCCAGCCGGGCCACTTCCTCGCGCGGCGGGCAATAGCCGGAGGGATTGTCCGGCGTGGTCACAAAGACAAGGCGCGTGGATGCGTCCGCCAGGGCGGCGAGGCCGTCCAGGTCCTGCGAGAAATCCCCGCGCAGGGGGAGACGCCGCAAGCCCACGCCGGCCACGCGCGCCTGGATGGGGTAGATGCTGAAGCAGGGGTCGAAGCAGGCGATGGTGTGCTTCCCGTCGGCGGCGAGCATCCGGATGAGGAGGTCGATGATCTCGTCCGAGCCGTTGCCCAAGGCCACGCGTTCCCGCGCCACGCCGTGCATCCGTGCGAGGGCCCCGGTGAGGCGCGGGTTGCCCCCCTGCGGATAGCGGAAGGCCAGGCCGGCGTTGCGTCGGATGGCTTCCTGCGCCAGCGGCGAAGCGCCCAGCGGGTTCTCGTTGCTCGCGAGCTTGATGACTTTTTCCAGGCCGTGGCGGCGGCGGATCTCGGCGATGGAAAGCCCGGGCGCATAGGCGTCCAGCGCCTGGATGCGCTCAAGGACCGATGGTGCGG
Organism: uncultured Desulfovibrio sp.; assembly: GCA_947177085.1. Classification (GTDB taxonomy): domain Bacteria; phylum Desulfobacterota; class Desulfovibrionia; order Desulfovibrionales; family Desulfovibrionaceae; genus Desulfovibrio. The sequence continues at coordinate 666 of CAMWTD010000184.1, read as the reverse complement.
ACATGCTGACCTCGAGGGAAGGGGCGAAAAACTGCGGGTCGATCCCGTGCCCGGAGCGCCCGCGGCGGGGCGCTCTCTGGGCACGGTCCGGTTATTCCTTGGGGGGCTCGCTGGGGCGGATGGTGAGCACGGGCATGTCGGCGTTCTTGACCACCTTTTCGGCCACGGAGCCGAAGAGGATGCGGTCAATGCCCTTTCTGCCGTGCGTGCCCATGACGATAATGTCCACCTTTTCCTCGTGCGCCCGGTTGAGGATCTCCTCGGCCGCATAACCGATGAGCACCTGGCCGCGCGCCTCGATGCCCGAGAAATTTTCAGCCACAAAGGCTTCCATGGACTTTTCCGCGCCGGTGACGATCTCGCCGACAAAGTTCTCGATGGTGTTGGGCGGCACATGGAAGCCCACATACTGGCTCAGCGAGGGCGCGGTATAGACCACGATGACGCTGGCCCCCATCCCCTTGGCCAGCATGGCCGCATAGGCGGCCACATCCTTGCTGTGGTCGGAAAGGTCCACCGCGCACAGGATCTTCTTGATTTCTTTCTTGGCCATGGCATCCTCCTCGGCGTGGCCCAGCGCGGGCGCGCCGGGCCCGGGTTGGTCAAACGAGGGGTATTTTTTAAATAATTTTGTTTTTTATAAAAAAAAAAAAAAGCCCGGTGTGT
>CAMWTD010000183.1 GCA_947177085.1 uncultured Desulfovibrio sp. | reverse complement strand
CTGGCTGTGGCGGTAACGAACTGCTGTCTCCATCCGCAGCTTCCCGCGTCGCAACGGCTGGAGCAAGGCTGATTTTAACGGATAATTACGGCATCACACAGGCAGCACAGGCGCACCACCGCCATAAAAGCATGCCAAAGTCGGGGCCCAGGCCTCAGCCCTCGCTCTTGCGCGAGCGCCGCATGGCCACAGAGCCCGTGCGCGCGATCTCCTTGAGGCCGAAGCGCTGGAGCAGCCCCAGGATGGCCTCGAGCTTTTCGTGGTTGCCCGTGGCCTCGATGGTCATCTCGGTGGGGCTCACGTCCACCACCTTGCAGCGGAAGATCTCCACCGTGCGCAGGATCTCTCCCCGGGCCGGCCCCTCCGCCTGCACCTTGACAAACATCATCTCCCGTTCCACGGCCTGGAGCTCGGAAAAATCCACCACCTTGATGACCGAGACGATCTTGTGCAACTGCTTCATGATCTGCTCGAGGATCATGCTGTCGCCGTAGGTGGTGATGGTCATGTGGGAGGTGCCCTCCTCGAGGGCCGGGGCCACGTTGAGCGAGTCGATATTGAAGCCGCGCCCGCTGAACAGGCCCACCACGCGCGAGAGCACGCCTGGCTCGTTCTCCACGAGGACGGAAAGCACATGCCGCTGCATCGGGATTCTCCTTCGTGCCTGCTGTATTTTTCGCCTGGACGCGCCGGGCCCCGGCCGCTTGCGCAAAAAGGCAAGGGACGGAGCGGGAGCCGCGCTCCCTAGACCAGGAGCATCTCGTCCAGCGCCGCGCCCGCGGGCACGATGGGATAGACGTTCTCCTCCCGCTCCACGCGCACGTCCACAAAGGCGGGATTGGGGGTGGAGAGGGCCTTTTCCAGCTCGGGAAGCAAATCTTCGGCGCGCTCGATGCGGTAGCCCTCGGCCCCGTAGGCCTCGGCCAGGCGCACGAAGTCGGGTTGCGCCTCCATATTGGTGGAGCTGTAGTTGCCGCCGTAAAAGAGTTCCTGCCACTGGCGCACCATGCCGAGGTGGCGGTTGTTGAGGATGACGACCTTCACGGGCAGCTTGTTGGCGACGGCGGTGGCGAGCTCCTGGATGTTCATCTGGAGCGAGCCGTCGCCGGCCACGGCGATGACCATCCTGTCGGGCAGGGCAAGCTGCGCGCCGATGGCCGCTGGGAAGCCGTAGCCCATGGTCCCGAGGCCGCCGCTGGTGAGCAGGGTGCGGGGCTTGGTGAATTCATAATACTGCGCCGCCCACATCTGGTGCTGGCCCACTTCGGTGGCGATGATGGCGTCGCCGCGCGTGAGCTCGCGCAGGGCCTCGATGACCTCCTGCGGCTTGATGGCCCCGCCCTCCGAGGGCTGGTAGGAGAGCGGCTTGCTTTTCTTCCACGAGGCCACGTCCTTGAGCCACAGGGCGTGCTGCATGGCCCAGTCCTTCTCGGGATGCTTGCTCCTGCAGATGTCAAGGATGCCGGCCAGCGCCAGCTTGCAGTCGCCCACCACCGGGATGTCCACCTCCACGTTCTTGCGGATGGAGGTGGGATCGATGTCGATGTGGACAATGCGCGCCTTGGGCGCGAAGGCCGCGATCTTGCCGGTCACGCGGTCGTCAAAGCGCGCGCCCGCGCAGATGACCACATCAGCGTTGTTGATGGCGAGGTTGGCGGCATAGGTCCCGTGCATCCCCACCATGCCGAGAAAGAGCTCGTCCGTGGCCGGGAAGGCCCCGAGCCCCATGAGCGTGGCCGTGACGGGGATGCGCAATTCGCGCGCAAGGGCCGTGGCTTCGGCCGCGGCATCGGCCATGACCACGCCGCCGCCGCAGAGCAGCACGGGCCGCTGCGCCTCGGCGAGGAGCTCGGCCGCGCGCCTGAGCTGGTTCACGTTGGGCTTGTAGGTCGGGTTGTAGCTGCGCATGGAGACCTCGTCAGGCCAGAGAAATTCGGCCGTGGCCTGGACGATGTCCTTGGGCAGGTCCACGAGCACCGGGCCCGGCCGCCCGGAGCGGGCCAGGTAGAAGGCCTGGCGGATGGTGAGCGCGAGCTTCTTCACGTCCTTGACGAGGAAGTTGTGCTTGGTGCAGGGCCGGGTGATGCCCACGATGTCCACTTCCTGGAAGGCGTCGTTGCCGATGAGCTGGGTGGGCACCTGCCCGGTGATGACCACGAGCGGGATGGAATCCGCATAGGCCGTGGCGATACCCGTGACCGTGTTGGTGGCCCCGGGCCCGGAGGTCACGAGGCAGCAGCCCACCTTGCCCGAGGCGCGGGCATAGCCGTCCGCCGCATGGACCGCCCCCTGCTCGTGGCGGGTGAGGATGTGGCGGATCTCGGGATGGCGCGGCAGTTCGTCATAGATGTCGATGACCGCGCCGCCGGGATAGCCGAAAAGGATATCCACGCCCTCGCGTTTCAGGGATTCCAGGAGGATATAGGCTCCGGTGCGTTCCATGCAGATGTCCTTGTGAGGCAGGTGTCCATAGAGGGCAAAGCCCTTTTGGGGGCCCGGCCCGTGCCCGCGCGGGCGCGCGGGAAGGCGCAAGCGGTCCGCGCGGCCGCGAGGGGGAGACCCGAAAACGCGTCCGCGCCAACGCCGCCCCCGCGCGGCCGGAAAGGCTAGTCCGCGCGGGCTAGCAGTCTTCCTTTTTCAGGCGGTCAAGCATGTCCATGAGCTGGGTCTTGTTTTCCAGCTTCTGCTTCTTGAGCTGCTTCAGGGTCTGCTCCTCCGTGGGCGTGCGGTAGCTCTTGCTCTCGAGCTTCTCAACCTGCTTTTCGTAGAGCACATGGTCGTCCCACAGGGATTTCAGCTCGGGGTCCTTGGCGGCGTACTTTTCCAGAAGGTCGAGTTCATGCTGGTCCATGACGGCTCTCCAGGGTTAGAAGTGGGGCGCGGGGCGCGCCCGCAAAAAAACTGTGCCCGCGGCCTAGGGCAGGCCCGCCGCATACTGCGCGAGCGAGCGCACCACGATGCGGTTGCAAAGCTCGATGGCCAAAAGGACGATGACCGGCGAGAAGTCCAGCCCGCTCGTATAGGTGAAGGGCAGCCACTTGCGCACCCGGTAAAAGACGGGCTCGGTAAGCTGGCGCAGGATGCGCACGATGGGATTGTAGGGATCGGGGCGCACCCAGGTGATGACCGCCGCGATGACGACGATCCAGAAATAGAGGTTGAGCAGCGTGCCGAGCACCATGGCCACCGCGCTCAGGGTATTGGCAAGAACGATCATGCGCTCTCCGAACTAGGTTGGGACACCCGGGCCCCGGGCAGCTCCCCAAGGCCCAGCATCCGCGCCAGCGTGGGGAAGTCCGGGGCCGTGAGGTCGCCATCCACATGGCCCCCGAAGCCGGCAAAGACCATGCCCGCGCCCCGCGCCGCGAGAAGGTCGTTTTCGCTGTCGCCCACAAAGAGGGCCTGGCCCGGCCCGGCGTCCCAGGCGCGAAGAATGAGCTCCGCGCCCTCGGGCGAGGGCTTGGGCCGGGCGCAGGACGCCGAGATTACCGGTTCAAAATAGGGAGGAAGGGAAAAAAAGTCCAGAACCCTCTCGATGCCCACATCCGTGCGGTTGGTGTCGATGGCGAGGCGGCAGCCCGCGGCGTGCAGGGCATCTATGAAGGGCGCGAACCCGGGCATGAGCCGTATCAGGGGCAACACCGCGCGGCCGTAGTCCACCCGGTTCACGGCGTCCATGATTTCGCCGTGCCGCGCCTCCGGGACCATGCGCCTGAGCGCTTCCATGGCCGTGGCCATGAAGGCGTAGCTTTCCTCCGCAGGCCCCATGGGCGGAAGCCCCATCACGGCGAGCACGCCGTTGTAGAAGGCGCGGTTGGCCTCGCGCGAGTCGATCATTACGCCGTCGCAGTCAAAGACCACCCCGGCGAGCCCCTGGGGGAAGATCTCCGGGGCGATGCGCGGAAACTTCATGGCCGCCCCCACGTTATCCAGACGCGCCGGCCCCCATGGCCGTCCGGGCGCGTACGCCCGAGCGCCCGCCACAGCGGGGCCTCCGCGGCCACAAGGCGCTGAGCGTCTTCCGGGGCGCAGCCGAGGCGTTCCCCCCATTCCGGCGCGGGCGCAAAGTCGAGGCTGTCGAGCAATTCCTCGCGCATGGGGCCTTCCACAAAAAAGACGGTTTCAGCGGCCACGAAGAGGACAGCGCTCGCCGCTGCCGGCCGCCAGGGCGGGATGAGCCCGGGATGGAGGGGCAGCGCCTCCCGGGGCGCGGCCACGGGCTCCGCGGCCTCCTCCTCGCCAAAGGTTCCCGCCAGCCTGCCCAGGCCACACGCGCAGCCCGAAGCCAGCTCGGCGAGCTCCGCCAGCCGTTCCTCCTGCAGCCAGAGCCAGAGCAGGAGCTTCTGCGCCTGTTCGGCGGCCACACGCGAGGGCGCGGGCCCGCGGGCGCTGCCGCGCGGGGACTCCCCCCCGGGATCCGCCGCAAAGGCCGCAAGGTCGGCCATTTCGCCCAGTTCCCTGGCGCGCCGCTCCTGCCGGGCCCGGTCCGCGGCGTCCCGCGCGCCCGCAAGGTCGCGCGCGTCCAGCCCCCCGAAGGCCGCCAGCAGGGCCGCCGCCTCGGCCATGCCGAAGGGATAGCCGCGCGGCGGGGAAGTGCCCGGGGGC
>CAMWTD010000182.1 GCA_947177085.1 uncultured Desulfovibrio sp. | reverse complement strand
TGACCGTTTTGCGCGGCGTGCTCTCAAAATCGGCGTCGCGGAACACGGCCCCGAGGTTCAGGCCCGGGTCGTTGCGCACCATGGCATAGGCGCGGGCAGTGTCCTGCTCGCCCAGCACCAGGCCGCCGCGCAAAAGCGCGTAGAGCTGGACAAAAACCTGGCAGAGGGCGCGGCGCACATCCGGGTCCTCGCTTTCCACAAGGACGCTGGCTCCGCGGCTCGTGATATGCGCGCCGCTGGCGGCGGCCAGCATGTCAAGATGCGCGTTGCGCGGCCCGAACAGCAGGTTTGCGAGCGCGGGATCGTCAAATTCCACGAGCTCGGGCACAGAGGGACGCTCAGGCATGTCCCGTGATGTAGCCTATTTCGGCTGCCCTGTCCATCGTGCCGGCCCTGCGAATGGCCGATAATATGGCACGATACCTGCATAAAAATAGGCGCAGCACCGCCGCTTCCCGGTGCGGGAGCCGGTTTCACCCCCTCCACGGCGCTTGCGGCGGCAAAAACTTCCTGGAGTCCCCATGAGCATTTCCGGCATCGGCAACTACCGTGACGTCCTGTTCCAGTGGCAGGGCCAGCAACTGAAAAGCACAGGCTCCGAAACGGCCAAGAGTTCCGCGGCCAACAGCCTGAGCTCGCTTTTCAGCGGTTCCTCCATGACGAACCAGATTTCGAGCATGGTGGAGCTCACCAAGTATGCCATGGACGCCATGGGCGTCTCCTCAAACAGCCGCGTGACCTTCAGCCAGATCACACGCTACCGGGAGCAGCTCCAGAGCGAGTTCAGCCAGGCCGTCAAGGCGGGCCTCGCCGAAACGGGCATCAGCGACCTGTCCGGGCTCAGCTTTTCGCTGGACCAGGACGGCAAGATCTCGGCGCTCGGGGCCAATGCTGAGGACCGCAAGGCCGCTCAGGCATGGCTCGACGCCAATCCCTCCTTCGGAAAGGATTTGCGCGCCTCCCTGGCAGAGGCTGGCGTGGACGCCGGCACGCCCGTGGAATTCCGCCTGAGCGCCAGCGGCCGGATGAGCGTGGTCAACACGACGGCCACGAGCCTCCAGTCCGCGCTGGACGGCAAGGCGTCCCTTTCCAAAGACCTGCGCGCGGGCCTTGAGAAGCTCGGCGTGTCCCTCGATGCGCCGCTCGAATTCGCCCTCGATGCGGAGGGGAACCTTGCGGTCAAGGGCAGCCCCGATGCCGGGGCGTCCATCAACCAGTGGCTGCAGGACAATCCCGAACTCGCCGACGCCCTCAAGGAGGAGCTCGGCAAGCGGAACCTGGAATCCTCGGACGTGAGTCTGCGCCTCGGCAAGGAGGGCAATGTGCAGGTGAGCGTCAACAATAACGCCCTCAGTGATGTTCAGGCGGTGCTGGACAAGAACAGCGCCACGGGCAAGAAGCTCGCCACCGGCCTCGACAGCCTGGGCGTGGATCCCAATATCAGCTTTTCCATCCAGATCGGCGACGACGGCAGCCTCACCGTGGTCAGCGACCACCCGGACCGCGACAAGGTGCAGCGCTTCTTTGACGAAAATCCCGAGCTCGTCAAAAAATACCGCCAGATCGAGACCCTCTCGGGCATCGACGACGCCCGCAAGGCCATGCAGCTTGCGCCCTCGGACATGCGCAAGCGCATCCAGATCGAGTCCATGGCCTCTTGGTGGGCCGATTCCGGCAGCGCGAGCTCCTATTTCGGGGCCTATTCCGGCGGCAATCTCTCCCTGCTCTCCGGACTCAACCTCAGCGTCTAGGGGCGCGCCGGCTCAGGCGAGCTTCCTGGCGAGCAACTGGTTGACCAGCGCCGGATTGGCCTTGCCCTTGGTGGCCCGCATGACCTGGCCCACAAAGAAGCTCATGAGCTTGGTCTTGCCCCCCCGATAGGCCTCCGCCTCGGCGGGATTGGCGGCGATGACGCCGTCCACCGCCGCCTCCAGCGCGCCGGAATCGGAAATCTGGGCAAGTCCCTTTTCCTTCACATAGTCCTCGGGCATGACGCCGCTTGTGAAGAGGTCGCCGAAGATGTCCGCGGCGATCTTGGCGCTGATTAGCCCCTCGTCGATAACGCGCGCAAGCGCCCCCAGGGCCCGGGGCGTCATCTTCCACACGTCCGGGCACATGTCGGGCGAAGGCGCAACGCCGCGCGCATTGCATTCCCGCAGGAGCGGCCCGAGGATAAGCGCGGCCACCTTGCGCGGCTCGGCCCCGGCGCAGGACTCCTCGAAAAAGTCGGCGAGGCCCCTGGTCTGCACCAGCACCTCCACTTCGGCGGCGGGCAGGCCCGTCATTTCCATGAAGCGGCGCGCCCGCTCGCGCGGGAGCTCCGGCAGGGCGGCCTTCCAGGCGGCCAGCTCCTCCGGGGCAATCACCACGGGCAGCAGGTCCGGGTCGGGAAAGTAACGGTAATCCTGCGCCTCCTCCTTGCCGCGCATGGCAAGGGTGACGTTTTTCACCGCGTCATAGAGCCGCGTCTCCTGCACCACCGTGCCGCCATCCTCGAGGATGTCCTCCTGCCGCGAAATCTCATACTCGATGGCCCGCTGCACATTGCGGAAGGAATTGAGGTTCTTGAGCTCGGTGCGCGTGCCGAGCGCCGTCTCGCCCACGGGCCGGATGGACACATTGGCGTCGCAGCGGAAGCTCCCCTCCTCCATGTTGCCGTCGCTCACGCCGAGGTAGGTGACAATGCCGTGCAGGGCCTTGAGGTAGGCAACGGCCTCGGCGGCCGAGCGCATGTCCGGTTCGGAGACGATCTCCACAAGGGGCGTGCCCGCTCGGTTCAGGTCCACATAACTCGCGTTCTCGGCCGGCGCGTGGATGTTCTTGCCCGCGTCGTTCTCCATGTGGATGCGGGTGATGCCGATGCGGCGCGCGCCCTCCCCGGCATCCACATCGAGCCAGCCGTGCTCGCAGATGGGAAGCTCGAACTGCGAGATCTGGTAGCCGGCGGGCAGGTCTGGATAAAAATAGTTCTTGCGCGCGAAGCGCGAACTGCGGTTGATGGCGCAGTTGACGGCAAGGCCCACCGTGGCCGCATACTGGATGGCGCGGCGGTTGGGCGTGGGGAGCGCCCCGGGCATCCCCGTGCAGACCTCGCACACATTGGTGTTGGGCGAAGCCCCGAACTTGTTGGGGCAGGAACAGAACAGCTTGGACTCCGTGGCGAGCTGCACATGCACTTCCAGCCCGATGACCGCCTCATACGCACCCATTTCATTCCCCCTCGCGGCGCGCTTCTCCGGGGCCGCCCTTCCCGCAATCTTCGGCATCAAGGGCAAAGCCCCGCACGCGCAACCGCTCAAAAAAGCGCACACCGCCGAGGAAGCGCACCCCGTCCGGCGCGCCTGTCAGCGCCACTTCGTCGCCGCCCGCAAGGAGCTGGCCTTCCTGCCCGTCCACGGTGAGCCACGCCTCGGCGGAAGCGGTAATACCCACGGCGCAGCTTACGCGCCCCGGCAACACCAGCGGCGACACGGAGCCAGGGCACGGGCAGATGGGCGTGAGGCCGATGGCGTCCATGCCCGGGTGAAGGATGGGCCCCCCAGCGGACGCACTGTAGCCGGAGCTTCCCACCGGCGTGCAGCAGACAATGCCGTCGCAGCGCAAAATGCCCATCCGGCAGCCGTCCAGCGTCACACGGAAACCCACCAGGCGCGCGAGCGCCCCCCGGCCCACCACCACATCATTGATGGCAACGCCTTCCGTCACCCTCCTGCCGCTACGGACAAGCCGCCAGCGCAGCGCAAGACAGCTCCGCACCGGCGTATCAGGGGCGAGCGCGCACTCAAGGCGTTCCTGCCAGTTGGCGGGGTCGGCGCTGGTGAGAAAGCCCACACGCCCGAAATTGATGCCGAAAATCGGCACGCCGCTGAAGGCGAAACGCCGCGCAACGCCAAGAATGGTGCCGTCGCCGCCGAGCACGATGACGCAGCGCGAAGGCCCGGAGCCTTCAGCGCCGATGGCCGCGTCCCCGGCTTCGCAGAGGCGCGCGCCAAGGCCCCGGGCCTTGAGCCACGCGAGCACCTCGTGGCCGAGGGCGCGCGCCTTGGCATGGCGCGCCTTGCAGACCACCAGCATATCAGGAGTCTCCTGCGGACACATGCGGCTTGATTACGTCATCAGGGGCCTGACCGCAAGCCCGTGTCGGTGGCGCGGCCGCTCTTGTCAGAGAACGCGCTTTGGCATACAAGTGGTCGGTTCGTCAGGAAATGGCAGCCCCACGCTCCACCACCACCGGGAACGCAGCCATGAGCGATGCCGCACTGGAAATCATTGCCCGGCACGCCGCCGAGGGCGCGCGCCTGCGAGAGGAATTTTTCCGCCTGCGCGCCAATGCCCTCAGGCAGGCGGCCCTTGAGGCGGCCTGCGCCATCGCAAGCGGCGGCAAGATCCTCTTTTGCGGCAATGGCGGCAGCGCTGCCGATGCTCAGCACCTGGCGGCGGAGTTCGTGAACCGGTTCCTGATGGATCGCCCGGCGCTCCCGGCCATCGCCCTGACCACGGACACCTCCGCGCTCACGGCCATCGGCAACGACATGGGCTATGACGAGGTCTTCGCGCGCCAGGTGGAGGCGTTGGGGAGGCCCGGGGACATGCTCGTCGCCATTTCCACCTCCGGCAACAGCCCCAATGTGGTGCGGGCGCTGGAG
>CAMWTD010000181.1 GCA_947177085.1 uncultured Desulfovibrio sp. | reverse complement strand
TCTACACCGATGTTACCGGCAACACCGCCACTGCCTGGGGCCTCATTGCCGCTTCCGCGCGCCGCGGACGTCCCCTGTTCCTCGGCAGCTATCCCATTACCCCTGCAACCGATATTCTCCACGAGCTTGCCAAGCGCAAGGACCTCGGCGTGAAGGCCTGCCAGATGGAGGATGAGATAGCCGGCATCTGCTCCGCCATCGGCGCATCATTTGCCGGTTCGCTTGCCGTCACCTCCACCTCCGGCCCCGGTCTGGCCCGAGGGACCCGCCGGGGACGCGGCCCCGGCCTTTGCCGCCGGGGACGCGGCCACCGCGCGGGGCATCTGGGAGAAGCTGGCGGAGCAGGGCGACGGCCAGGCCATGAACAATCTTGGCGTGCTCTATGACCAGGGCCAGGGGGTGGAGCCGGACGTGGGCCGGGCGCTGCACTGGTTCGCCAGGGCCGCCGAGGCGGGGAATGCCTCGGGCATGAGCAATTATGGCCGGATGCTCGAGCAGGGCCGGGGCATGGAGGCCAATCCGGCCGAGGCGGCGCGCTGGTTCGACCTTGCCGCGCGCCAGGGCCAGCCCGAGGCGCAGTACAATCTCGGCTTTCTCTATGAGCATGGGCGCGGCGTCGCCCGGGACGACGCGGCCGCCGCCGCCTGGTACAGCCGCGCGGCGGCCCAGGGCCAGCGCGAGGCCCTCGGGCGGCTCGGCCATTTCTACCGCGTGGGCCGGGGCGTGGCCGCCAATCCGCAGCGGGCGAGCCTTTTGCTCTATGCGGCTGCCATGGAGGGCCTCAAGCCGGCCATCGAGGAGCTCCGGCTGATGGCCGGGGAGGGCAAGGAGCCGGCGGTGCTCTTCGGGCAGAAGCTGGACGCGGCCACGCGCGCCGGGATGCGCGACGCCCTGCGCAAGGCCGGGGCCACGCCGCGCAGCGAGGTGGACGCAAGGATCTGCGACACCTACGATGCGAGCCGCGTCGTCCCCGGCGCCACGGAAATGGCCATCTGCTACGGGCGCGGCAAGGACGCGCCGCTGGCCTTCATCAAGATCGACTATCCCGCGCCGGACAAGGCCCGCGCCGAGGCCATCCTCAAGATGGTGGAGGGCCGCTTCGGGGCGCCCTCGGCGGGCGAGGGGGAGGACTCGCGCCTCTGGAACCTCGGCTCCACCCTCGTGGCCACGCAGTACGCGCCCACTCACGGCCAGATGAGCCTCATGTACATGGTTCCGGCCGTGTACCACGAAGCGCGCGGGGCGCTCGGGCGCGAGACGCGCTGACCGCAGGCCGTCCCGGTTCAGCGGCTGCCCGCGCCCACGCTGACCACGGCCTGCCCGCGCGGCCTGACCTCGATGCCCTGCCCGGCGCAGGCCGCGAGCAGGGCGCAAATGAGGGCGAGGGCCAGCGCCCCCGCAAGGGCGCGTCCCCGGTTGCGCCGGTCCATCACTTCTTCCCGCGTCCCCCGCTGTTGCCCTTCTGGGAGATATGCGCGCCCGGCGGCACATCTTCCGTTATCCACACATTGCCGCCGATGACCGCGCCCTCGCCGATGGTGACGCGCCCGAGGATTGTCGCCCCGGCGTAGACCGTCACATTGTCGCGCAGCACGGGATGGCGCGGGATGCCCTTGGTGAGCGTGCCGTCCGGGTTCTTGGGGAAGGAGAGCGCGCCGAGGGTCACGCCCTGGTAGAGGCGGCAGCCGCGCCCGATGACGCAGGTCTCGCCGATGACCACGCCCGTGCCGTGATCGATGAAGAATTCCTCGCCGACGGAGGCCCCGGGGTGGATGTCGATGCCCGTGGCCGAGTGCGCCATTTCGGCGATGATGCGCGGGATGAGCGGAACCTTGAGCAGGTAGAGCTCGTGAGCCACGCGGTGGTGGAACATGGCGGTGAGCGAGGGATAGCAGAAGATGGTCTCGCCGGGGCTCTTCGCGGCCGGGTCCCCCTCGTAGGCTGCCGCGGCGTCGCCGGCGAGCAGCCGGCGGATCTCGGGCAGGCGCGCCATGAAGGCCAGGGCGGCCTCGCGGCCCCGCTCCTCGCAGCGGGCGCAGGGCCCTTGCGTCTGGAGCGGGTCGTCCCCGCTGTCGCCGCAGTCGAAGCAGAGGCCGCTCACGATCTGCTCGCCGAGCTTGCGCAGGATGGTGTCGAGATTGGCCGCGAGGTGGTAGCGCAGGGAATCGCGTCCCACGCGCACGGGCCCGAAATAGCCGGGAAAGATGGCGGCGCGCAGGCGGCCCATGATTTCGCGTAAGGTCTCCAGCGAGGGCATGGCCGCGCCGTGCGCCTGGAGATGCCAGACCGCGTCGAGCGATGCGGGGCGGCAGAGGCTGTCCGTCACCGCGTCAAGGGTGGAGATGGCGGGGCTTGCGCCGTGGGAATGGGGCATGGGGCTATCCTTTTTCCCCTGTGTACACGGCCGCGCGCGGGCCCGCAACTCCCCGAAGGGTCGCGGGGGAAGCCCTAAAGTTTTGCGCCAGGCTGCCGAAAAGCGGGAAAAACCCCCAAAGCGCCGCCGGAGTGCGGCAGGAGGATGTCATGGATGACGTGCAGATGGGCATGAGCGTGGCCGTAACCAAGGAAGCCATGAATTTTCAGGCCAGCATGACCGCGAACCTCATCAACGGTTCGCTGGAAAAAGGCGCGGAAATGGAGCAGATGCTGCGCAGCCAGGGCCTTGCGGCCGAGGGCATCGGCGCGAAGCTCGATGTGGTCGCGTAAGCCCCGCCGCCACAGGGATTTGGGCGAGAAGCCGCTCCGCTGAATCCGGGGCGGCTTTTTTGCGGCCGGCCCCCTGCGGGACGCGGGGGCTGTCGAAAATGCGGAAGGCCGCACCGGGCTTCCCGGCACGGCCTTCTGGGTTCAGGCATTGAGTTCCGCGCGGAATTTGCGGGAGAGGCGGAAAACCATCACCTTGCGCGGCGGCAGGGTGATGGTCTCGTCGGTCTGGGGATTGCGCCCCTTGCGCGAGGCCTTTTCGTAGCACTCGAACTTGCCGAAGCCGCTGATGAGCAGGGAGCCGTCCTTCTTGATGGCGTCCTTCATGATCTCGAGCAGCTTCTCCACCACCTGTTTCACATCGACGCGGTTCTTGTCGGTCTCTTCGTAGATGGCCTCCACAATGTCCGCTTTTGTAAGTGTTTTTTTCATGGCAGGTTCTCCACATCCTGCCCCGGGTTCCACGTTGCATCGCCCAGGCTGCCGATACCGGGAGGGCCGCGCCGCTTCCCACGGGCAGAGATTTCTTGTAGGAAAATACGCGCAATGCCCGCAAGGGGCAAGCGCTTTCTTGCCGGCGGCGCGTCCGGCGCAGCCCGCGCCCCGCGCCCGGCTCCTTGATGGGGGATGCTCGCCTCATGATTGCCGCTTCCCGGTTCCGGGGCGCGCGCTCCGTGGCCGTGCCCTGGCCCGCGCCAGTCTCCCGGGCCCCCATTGCGCCCGTGTTCCTGCCGCATTTCGGTTGTCCCCGGCGCTGCCTTTTCTGCGCTCAGGAGGCGCAGACAGGCGTGGCGGCAAAAGCGGGTCTGCCCGGCCTGCTCGGCGCGGCGCGCGCGCGGCTCGCCGGGCGCGCGGCCCGGGGCCTGCCCCCGGCAGAACTCGCCTTTTACGGGGGGACCTTCACGGCCCTTCCCGGGGAGGCGCTCGGGGCCTGCCTCGAGTTTGCCGAAAGCGCCCGGCGCGCGGGACTCATCAGCGCCTTTCGCTGCTCCACGCGGCCGGACGCCGTGGATAAAGCCGTCCTTGCCCGACTTTCCGCCGCCGGCTGCGCCACGGTGGAGCTCGGCGTGCAGAGTTTTGCCGACGCCGCGCTTGCCGGAGTGGGGCGGGGCTACACCGGCGCGCAGGCCCGGGCGGCCTGCTCGCTGGTGGCGGCCTCGGGCATGGGGCTTGTGGTGCAGCTCCTGCCAGGGATGCCGGGCGGCGGGCCCGGAGATTTTCTTGCGGATGTGCGCGCGGCCCTGGCCCTGGGGGCGCGCGCCCTGCGCTTCTATCCCTGCCTCGTGCTCGAGGGGACAGCCCTTGCCGCTCTCTGGCGCGCGGGGGCCTATGCGCCTTGGGATATGGAAACCACGCTGGAAACGCTGGCGCGGGGCTGGCTGGCGGCCCATGGGGCCGGGGCCGCGGTGTTGCGCATGGGCGTGGCCCCGGGGGAGGAGCTGGCGCGGGCGCTGCTCGCGGGCCCCTGGCATCCGGCGCTGGGTTCCCGCGTGCTGGGCCGGGCGCTCCTTCTGGCGACGTCGGAGCTGACGCGCGGGCTCGGGCCTTTTCAGGAAACTGCCCGGCTGGCTCTTGATGCCCCGGCTTTTACGCAGGGACATTTTTGGGGACATGCCGGGGAATTGCGCGAGCGATGGGCCGCACTGGGCCTTCGGCCGGGGGACGTGCGCTTTGGCCCTGAGCCTTTGCTGCGGCTCCGGCTTGAAGAATGAGCTGAAAAACTCAGTGCCATGAGCGAAACGCCGGCGCGTAAGGTTGAAGAATTTCTCAAGTTCCTCCTTACCCCGAACAGGGGCTGTGCAAGGCGTCCCGGAGGGACGCCCGCGCTAAAGTGAGCGGCAGGGCCGCGCCCCTGCCGCGAAACGCCGGCGCGTAAGATTGAAAAATTTCTCAAGTTCCTTCCCACCCCGAACAGGGGCTGTGCAAGGCGTCCCGGAGGGACGCCCGCGCTAAAGTGAG
>CAMWTD010000180.1 GCA_947177085.1 uncultured Desulfovibrio sp. | reverse complement strand
GTATGATAATGTATATTTATATTTAGTGGTGGATAATTTTTCCAAAGACGAGACCGAGAGCATCATAAGAAAATACGAGAGGGCGACGGACAAGGTAAAATGTATTTTTTTCAAGGAGTCACGCGGGGTCGTTTCCTGCTACCTGGAGGGCTTCAGGCGGGCTCTTGCCGACGGCGCGGACTTCGTCATCGAGATGGACGGCGGCGGCAGCCATAAGCCCAGCGAGATTCCCCAATTCATCAGGCATCTGGAAAAGGGCTATGACTGCGTGTGGGGTTCCCGGTTCATAAAGGGAGGGGGAATCGAGAGGCATCCTCTGTACAGGCGGATTTTGAGCCATGGGGGAACGTGGCTCGCGAACGCCGTCCTCGGAACCAGGCTCAAGGATATGACATCCGGATTTGAAGCCTTCAATGCCCGTATATTAGCTCAGATGAATCTTGATGGATTCTTGTCCACCGGCCACATGTACCAGACGGAGATGAGGTACTATTGCCGTGAATGCAAAGGCGTCGAAGTTCCGATAAACTATACCGGAAGTTCGTCGAGCCTGAAGCTCAGGGAAGTAAAGAAAGCCTTAAGCATCCTTTTCCGCCTCAAGGCGAATAAAGGCAGAATTTGGCGATAAAACTGCCGTCCGCCGCGGTACGGCCCGGACGCGCCACGAGTGCCCGCAGTGCCGCGTCCGGCTTTGCGGAGGGATGAAATATCCGGGCGCGCATCCTCTTCAGCCGGCCTGAGCCGCCGGAACCTTCAGGCCGCAGCGCTCCGCCCCTTTCAACATGCCCTCGCGCATCATAAAAAAGCCCCCGTTGCCGGGGGCTTTTTTGTCTTTATGTCACCGACGTGCGCGTCAGTTCCTGGCCTTCTGGATTTCCTCGGCCAGCGCGGCGGGCACGCGCTCGTAGTGGTCGAACTGCATGGTGAAGGTGGCGCGGCCCTGGGTGCGCGAGCGCAGGTCCGTGGCGTAGCCGAACATGGACGCGAGCGGAACCTGGGCGCGCACGCTCTGCGCGCCGCCGGCGCGGGCCTCCATGCTCTGCACGCGGCCGCGGCGGCCGTTGAGGTCGCCCATGACGTCGCCGAGGTATTCCTCGGGCGTCACCACCTCCACGTCCATGATGGGCTCGAGCAGCACGGGCGCGGCCTTGTTCATGGCGTCCTTGATGGCCATGGAGCCGGCCACGTAGAAGGCCTGCTCGGAGGAGTCGACCTCGTGGTAGGAGCCGAAGACGAGGTTGACCTTGAGGTCCACCGCCGGGAAGCCGGCGAGCACGCCGGACTTCATGGCGTCCTGGATGCCCTTGTCGATGGCCGGAATGTATTCCTTGGGAATGACGCCGCCGGTGATGGAGTTGACGAACTCGTAGCCCTTGCCCGGGTTCGGCTCCACCTCAATGACGCAGTGGCCGTACTGGCCGCGGCCGCCGGACTGCTTGGCATGCTTCATGTCCGACTTGGAGGGCTTGGAGATGGTCTCGCGGTAGGCCACCTGCGGCTTGCCCACATTGGCGTTGACGTTGAACTCGCGCGTGAGGCGGTCGACGATGATTTCCAGATGCAGTTCGCCCATGCCGGCGATGAGGGTCTGGTTGGTCTCCTCGTCGCCCTTGACGCGGAAGGAGGGGTCCTCCTTGGCGAGCTTGGCGAGCGCGGCGGAGAGCGCGTCTCGGTCGGCCTTGGTCTTGGGCTCGATGGCCACCTCGATGACCGGCTCGGGGATGTTGAGCGATTCGAGGATGACCGGGCGCTTCTCGTCGCAGAGCGTGTCGCCGGTGGAGGCGTTCTTGAGGCCCACCAGGGCCACGATGTCGCCCGCGCCGGCCCACTTGATGTCCTCGCGCTTGTTGGCGTGCATCTTGAGGATGCGGCCGATGCGCTCCTTCTTGCCTGTATTGGCGTTGAGCGCGCTCATGCCCGTCTCGATGACGCCGGAATAGATGCGGAAGAAGGAGAGATGCCCGATGAAGGGGTCGGAAAAGAGCTTGAACACAAGGCCGGCCAGCGGCTCCTTGTCGCTGCAGTAGCACTCGATGATCTCGTCGTCATGGCCGGGCACATGGCCGGTCATGGGCGGGATGTCCACGGGCGAGGGCAGGTAGTCCACCACGGCGTCGAGCAGTGGCTGGACGCCCATGTTGCGGAAGGCCGAGCCGCAGAGCACCGGCACGATGTTGCGCGCGATGGTGGCCTTGCGGATGCAGGAGATGATCTCCTCCTCGGTGAGGGTCTCGCCGCCGAGGTATTTCTCCAGCAGGGCCTCGTCCTCCTCGGCCACGGCCTCGATGAGCTCGTGGTGCTTTTCCTCGAACAGCGCCTGCATGTCGGCGGGCACGTCCGTGACCTTGAATTCCGCGCCCTTGGTGCTCTTGTCGTAGTAGATGGCCTTGCCGCGCACGAGGTCCACCACGCCCTCGAACTTGTCCTCGGCCCCGATGGGAAGCTGCAGGGGCACGGCCTTGGCGCCCAGGCGGTCGTGGATCATCTGCACGCAGCGGAAGAAGTTGGCGCCGATGCGGTCCATCTTGTTGACGAAGCAGATGCGCGGCACATGGTAGCGGTCGGCCTGACGCCACACCGTCTCGGACTGCGGCTCCACGCCGGCCACGGCGTCGAACACGCAGACCGCGCCGTCGAGCACGCGCAGGGAGCGCTCCACCTCGATGGTGAAGTCCACGTGGCCCGGGGTGTCGATGATGTTGATGCGGCAGTCCTTCCAGAAGCAGGTGGTGGCGGCGGAAGTGATGGTGATGCCGCGCTCCTGCTCCTGCTCCATCCAGTCCATGACGGATTCGCCGTCATGGGTCTCGCCGATCTTGTGCGAGACGCCGGTGTAATAGAGGATGCGCTCGGTGGTGGTGGTCTTGCCGGCGTCAATATGGGCCATGATGCCGATATTGCGCTGATGGTCTATGGGAACGGTGCGTGCCACGGTGGTTCCTCCCTGCGGCGAAAAAGGGCGTTGAAAACGGCTGGCATAGAGCCTTGATAGCCGACGCCGGGGCGGTATCCTTTGCGGATGCGGCCCCGGCGCACGGATTGCGGTGCTCCGCTCCTACCAGCGGTAGTGGGCAAAAGCCTTGTTGGCGTCGGCCATGCGGTGCGTGTCCTCACGCTTTTTCACCGCGCCGCCGCGGCCGTTCCAGGCGTCCAGAAGCTCGTTGGAGAGCTTGGCGGTCATGCCCTTTTCCCCGCGCGAGCGGGCATAGTTGATGAGCCAGCGGATGGCCAGCGAGACCTGGCGCTCGGGCCTGACCTCCATGGGGACCTGGTAGGTCGCGCCGCCCACCCGGCGCGCCTTGACCTCCATGTGGGGCTTCACGTTGTCGAGCGCCTTCTCGAAGGCGCGCATGGGATCCTCGCCGGTCTTTTCGGCGAGCGTGTCCAGCGCGCTGTAGAAAATCTTTTCCGCCGCGCCCTTCTTGCCGTCATACATGAGCCGGTTCACGAACTTGGTGACCAGGCGGCTGTTGTAGAGCGGATCGGGCAGAATTTCCCTCTTGGGGACCGGGCCTTTGCGTGGCATGGGGTTTCTCCTTTTTTTCCTGCTGCGGCGTCACCAACCCCGCGACGCGCCGGGCCGGCCCCGATGGGGCTGCTCGCGGCGCGGCGCATGGCGCACGCCCACAGGGTTCCCGTTCTGCCGAAGGCGGCTGCCCCCGGCGACAGCGGCGGCATATTCCGCCGTGAATTACTTGGGCCGCTTGGTGCCGTACTTGGAACGGCTCTTGCGGCGGTCGGCCACGCCGGAAGCGTCGAGCGTGCCGCGGATGATGTGGTAGCGCACGCCGGGAAGGTCCTTGACGCGGCCGCCGCGGATGAGCACCACGGAGTGCTCCTGCAGGTTGTGGCCCTCGCCGGGGATGTAGGCCGTCACCTCGATGCCGTTGGTGAGGCGCACGCGGGCGACCTTGCGCAGGGCCGAGTTGGGCTTTTTCGGCGTGGTGGTGTACACGCGGGTGCAGACGCCGCGCTTCTGCGGGCAGCCCTGGAGGGCCGGCGTCTTCTTGCGCTTCACCACCGGCTCGCGCTCGGTGTGGATGAGCTGATTGATGGTGGGCATGGATTCCTCCACTAAAATTGGCTATGGACAAAAAGGCAAGGTCATGCTCTTAACCAAAGCGCGCCGCCGTGTCAAGCCATTCTGCGGCAAGGGCGCGGCGGCCGCCAAAACCCGAAAAGCACACCCGGAAAAAGGAGATCCCGCCATGCCCGTTTGCGAGACCTGCGGCGGTTCCGGCCGTCTTTCCTGCGGCGCCTGCTGGAACGGGCAGTCCACCTCCCTCTGCCCGGACTGCCTGGGCGGCGGCGTGAGCGAGAAGGACGGCGCGCCCTGCGCCCGTTGCGGGGGCGTGGGCCGCTTCACCCCGCAGAGCTGCACCGTGTGCGGCAACAGCCTGCCCTGCCCGGAATGCGGCGACGCTTCCGGGAACTGGCGGCCCGGCTGCCGGTAGGCCACGCCTACTGCGCCATGCCTTCCTGACGGATGCGCTCCACGATCTCCCCGAGATTCGCGATGGAAGTGAGGCGGCTGCCGGTCTCCGTGGGGCTGAAACGGCCCACGACCGCATAGTCCTCACCATTGCCCGCGTCATGGACCACGAAGGGCATGAGCCAGCCCTCGCCGTCCCGGGTGGGCGCGCCCACCTCGCGGATTTCCTTCCTGCCCCGCGAGGCGTCGGCG
>CAMWTD010000179.1 GCA_947177085.1 uncultured Desulfovibrio sp. | reverse complement strand
CCCCTTGCAAGCGCCCGGCACATGTCCGGGCCGCCCGTTCATGTGCGCCTAGAAGGCGAAACGCAGGCCCACCATGAATTCGTTGTTGTAGGGATCGCTTGCGATCTCATACTTCTGGCCATTGTAGTGGGTGCTCACCTCGTTGTAGCCGAGGCCCACGAAACGGTAGGAGGCATCCACCGCAAGGGTGTCGTTGAAGCTATAGGAAACGCCCGCGCCCGCGTTCCACGCGAAATTGGTGAAGCGGTCGTCCACCGAGATCTTGTCGCCGTTGTTGGCGGTGATGTCAAAGCCCGTATAGTTGAAGGCAACGCCGAGGCCCGCGCCGATATAGGGGGTGAAGCTCGTGTCGTTGTGGAAGTCCCAGAACAGGTTGGCGAACAGCGTGGAATTGTTCCAGGTGCCCTTGACATTGTTCACGCGCAAACCCTGGTCGCTCCAGGATTTTTCGCTGTTGCCGCGCAGGGCGAACTCGATCTCGAAGCGCAGCGGGATCATTTGCTGAACCCAGAAATCATAGCCCGCAGCCAGGGCCCCGCCGAGGGTGAACTGGCTGTAATCGTCCACACCGGAGCCGGCAAGGGCGCTGGAGCGCGAAACCGTGCCAGTATCCTGGATGGACATGAGGAATTTCGGCGCAAGGTACATGCCCGTGCCTTCGGCGGCCGCAAGCCCGGGCAGGGCCAGGCTGAGCGCAAGCGCTGCAATGACAAGAATCCGTTTCATGACATCCTCCTCGCAGTCTCCCCTTTCGGGGAAGCGGAATGTTGGACAATTTCTGGAAATTGTCAACAAAGTTTCTCAAAGACCTGGCCCCAGCAGACGGACGCCCCATGCCCAGCCTGTGGCGTTCCCGTTCACTGTTCGCTGTTTCGGCAGGGAGGAGGAAATACTTTATGCCCCCGCGCCCCGTGCGTTGCAAAAAGCAGACGCGCGGAAAACGGGGGCGGAAGGTCGGCCGTCCGCGGCAGCGCGGGAAACGCCCGCCGTCATGCAATCAGAAGGAATAGCCCACGGAGAACATATAGATGTTGGCAACCACATTCTTGGAATGGGCATTGGTGATCAAGGAGGGGGAATCGGGCCCGGCAAGGACGCCGGCCGCATCGGTCTGCCCGTAGTCCATGGAATTTATCCAAAGGTGGGCATAGGCGAAATCAAGGCTCAGATCATTCCATTTCACGCCCGTACCGAGCCCGAGGGTGGTGCGCCCATAGGTGGGCATGAGAAAATCGGCGTGCTTTTCATTGAGCACCGGCGTTTCATAGGATATGCCCGCGCGCAGCGCCCACCAGTCGAGGGGCCAGTATTCCACGCTGGCATTGAGGTTGATGCCGTCGCGCGCCGCCTTGTCGTTGAGGGAGGCGTAGCCACTATCCATATAGATGTTGAGCGCGTTATAGGTGGACCAGCGCGTCCACACAGCGCCCACCTCGAAGCTCAGCTCGTCCAGCGGCTTGTAGGCAAGACCAATGGCGAGGGAATCGGGGAGCTGCACGGTGGCGTTGGCCCCGCAGTTGCGCGCTTCTGGCACGCGCCCCATGGTCGCCAGCAAATTGCGCTCTCCCTCGCGGCCGAATTCCACATCGCCGTTGATATTCAACGTCACCTGGCTCTTGTAGGCAAGCCCCAGGGCCCATTGCTCGTTGAAGCGCATGTGTACGCCAAACTGCGCGCCAACCCCCCAGCCGTCGCCCTGTAACTGCAAGTCATTATCTGGTCCCTGCTTGAGGCCGGCAGCGGTGAGGTGCATAGTGGGGATCTTGTTGCCCATGTAAAAAC
Source organism: uncultured Desulfovibrio sp. (assembly GCA_947177085.1). Taxonomy (GTDB): domain Bacteria; phylum Desulfobacterota; class Desulfovibrionia; order Desulfovibrionales; family Desulfovibrionaceae; genus Desulfovibrio. The sequence goes on along the minus strand of CAMWTD010000179.1, from coordinate 2,943 downwards.
CGGCATAGAGCAGTTCAACCCCGGCGGAGACAGAAAATATCTCGTTGATTTTCCAGGCGATGGTGGGCACAAAGGAAATCGTCTGGAGACCGACATCATAGACGTTGTACCGGCCTACCCAGTCCTGCGCGTAACTGTTGCCAACGCCAAAGCGCGAAAATACCCCGAGACCGAGCCAGAAATCGTCATTGACCTGGTAGCTCGCGAAGCCATGCGGGGCGAGGAAGGTGGCGGGCTTGGTGGTGGTGTCGTGCTTGCGGCCGCCGATGAGGTCCGCGTCGATGCTGCCCATGGGGGCGATAAAGGCGAGGCCCGCCATCAGGTGGGTCCCCGCAAGCTGGGTGACGCCGGCGGCATTGTAGGCCAGCGCCGAAACATCATCCGCCCGGCCCACAAGGCCACCCGCCAGCGAGACGCCCCTGGCGCTCCATTCATTGAGACCAAAGCCCTCGGCCCGCGCCGTCGCACTGAAAACCAGCAAAAGCGCGCACGCACAGCACAGGGCTCGAAGCAACCTCATGATCCCTCCTGGAAAGATGCCGCGGGAAAACCCCGCAAAAATCGTGAACTCGGCATCACAGCATATTAACCGGATCGAGGTCAAGGGATAGGCGCAAAAAAGGGGGATTGCGGCTTTTGGCAAAAAAATACAGTTCGCGGACGGGGGGCCACGCCTCCGCCTTGAGCAGGCACTGGAAGCGCTTTCGCCCACGCAGGAGGCCCAGCGGGGCGGGCGCTGGCCCGAGCATGGCGACGCCGAGCTTTGCTGCCTGGGCGCGCAGGGCGGACGCCAGTTCGCCAAGGGCGGCCCCGCCGCGGGGCTCATCCGCCGCGTAGGAGAGGCGCAAGAGACCAAGGCGCACAAAGGGCGGATAGCGGCGCTTCTCCCGCAGGGCGAGCTCCGCCGCATAGAAGCCTTCATAATCGGCGTTTTGCACATATTGCCAGCAATAGTGGTTCGTGGCGCGCGTCTGGATGAGGACGCGCCCGGGCTTCTCCCCGCGCCCGGCGCGGCCCGCAGATTGGACCAGAAGCTGGAAGGTGCGCTCGGCCGCCCGGTAATCGGGCAGGTTGAGGCCGAGATCCCCGTCGGCCACGATGGCAAGCGTCACCTGAGGAAAATGGTGTCCCTTGGAGAGCATCTGCGTGCCCACAAGGATAGGCGATTCCCGCCGGGCGAAGGCTTCCAGTATCTCCTCCATGCGGCCGGGACGGCGCGTGCTGTCCCTGTCCAGCCGAAGGACGGGCTGCCCGGCAATGACCGACAGCCGTTCGGCCAGGCGCTCGGTCCCCTCGCCCAGGGGCAGGAATTCCATGCCCCGGCACTGGTCGCAGGGCGAGGGAAAGGGGCGCGAATAGCCGCAATAGTGGCAGACCAGCCGCTCCAGCCCCTTGTGGTAGGTGAGGCCGATGTCGCAGTGCGGGCAGCGTTGCGTTTTGCCGCAGGAGAGGCAGTACATGAGCGGGGCATAGCCGCGCCGGTTGAGGAGCACCACGGCCTGCTCCCCCCGGGCGAGCGTCTCGCTGAGCGCCGCCTCGCATTGGGACGCCAGGATGCCCGCCGCCGGGGCGGCGTCCTGGTCGGGGAAGAGACGGGGGCTTGCGCTGATATCCACCAGCTCCACGGGCGGCAAGGGACGGCCCCCCACGCGCTCGGCCAGCCGCAGGACGGGCAGCCGGCCCGAGCTTGCCGCATGGAAGGTCTTGAGGTCGGGCGTGGCCGAGCCAAGCACGAGGAGGCCCCGGGCTCCCCGCATCCGAAACCAGGCCACTTCGCGAGCTTGGTAGGAGAGGCCCTCCTCCTGCTTGAAGGAAGCGTCATGCTCCTCATCGAGGATAATGCAGCCAAGCTGCGGCACGGGCAGGAAGAGCGCAGAGCGCGTGCCGACAACGAGGCATGGCCTTGTGCTTTCCGCAAGCGCGCGAAAGGCGGCCTCGCGTCGGCCCGGCGACTGGTAGCCATGGTAGAGGATGTGGGGCACATCAGGGAGCGCCCGCGCCGCATCCCGGCGCAGCTTGAGGGCCAGCGCCACTTCCGGCGCGAGCAAAAGGACGCTGCGGCCCCGGGCGAGCGCGCGTTCCGCAAGCTCCAGATAGACGGCCGTCTTGCCGCTGCCGGTCACGCCGTAGAGCAGCCGGTTTTGCGCGCTCTCCGCGTCAAGGGCCGCGGTGAGGGCCCCGAGGGCGGCCTGCTGGTCGGCATTGAGGCAGACGCGCTCGGGCGCGGGCGCAAGCAGCGACGCACCCGGCTCCTCCCCTTCCATATCCCCGCGGACGATCGCCACATGACCGGCGCGCAAAAGGGCGACCAGGGCCGGGGCTGCGTCTTTCTGCTCGCGCAGCAGGCGGCGTCGGCTAACCGGCCCCCGAGCATGGAGGAATTCCAGTATCGCGATCTGCCGCTTGGCGCCCGGGCGCACCGGCCACGGCGGCTCCACGCGCAAATGGCAATATTCCTCGCTGGCGGCATCCGCACACCTGGGGAGGAGGCGCGCCGTCCCGGCAAGCAGCTCCGCCGCAAGCTCCGCCAATCTTTCCTTGCGCGCCTGACGGAGATCGCGCAGGGCCAACGTCTCGGCGCGGTCACCGAGCCGGCGCAGACGCACGCCAGTGCTGCGCAGGCCCTGGGGCAACACATGGCCGAGCACGTGCCCGGGCTCCACCCCCTGCCGCAACGCAAGGTCGGCCACAAGGCGCAGCAAATCCGCCGGCAGGAGCGGCTCGGTCTCCAACGGCCAGAACACCTCCTTGCACACCACACCGGAAGGCACGTCGGCAGTTTCCCGCACCTCCAGCAGCACAGCGGCCCGAAGTGCCAGGCTCCTCCCCTTGCCAAGGGGAATGGCAACGCGAAGACCGGCACGCCAGAACTCTTCAGGAAAAAAGGGCGGCAGGCTGTAGGTCAGCGTGGCGTAGGGGGGGGAAAGCAGGGCAACACGGGCG
>CAMWTD010000178.1 GCA_947177085.1 uncultured Desulfovibrio sp. | reverse complement strand
TTTTCGCGCATGACGATGGTGAGCTCCGCCGTAAGCGCCGTCACCACGGCGCGCGGCAGGCTCGCGCGGCCGCCCGCGGGCGTGACCACGTCGAGCGTGCCCTCGGCCTGCGCCTTGGCCGGGTCGCCCAGGCCGGCGAGCGTCGCCACGTCGATGATGCTCGTGTCGCGCGGGATGAGGGCGTCGAGCGTGAGGAAGGCTCGCTCGGCATACCCGAGCGAATCCAGCGCCTTGAGGAGCTGGCGCAAAAGGCCGGTGAACTCCTCCACCTCGTCCCAGATAAGGGCGTAGAGCTGCACGCGGCCCTCGAGGTCGAGCACGGGCCCGAGGGCCAGCGCCTGGTCCCAGTAGGAGCGCTCCAGCTCCTGCACGCGGGCCTTGGCGCGGAAATCCTTGACGAGGTACTCGCGCAAGTCCTCCAGGGCGTCGAGATCCGCCGAGGGCGAGCCGCTGCCGGGGGGAAGCGTCCGCGCGCGCTCCTTCAGGCGCTTGAGCGTGGCCTCCATGTCGCTTTGCGGGGCTTCCTTGTGCTCGCAGTCCGCATAGTAGGCGTTGGCGATGATCTTGACGAGGTCGGTTTCCGAAAGCAGCCGGATCTGCACCGGATGCCCGGGGGGCAGGTCCGTGGGCTGCGTCATGGTGAAGCGGGTGACGAGGCCCGTGGATTCCTTGCCGCCTTCGGGATTGATCTCGCTGATAAAGTCCTTGGTGGCCTCGCCGAACACGGCGAGCAGCGAGTGCCCGGCGTCGCGCGCCAGCGCCGAGATGAGGTAGGACTTGCCCGCCTGGCTCGGCCCGAAAACCCCGGCGCACATCTTGCGCCGGGCCGCGCGCGAGCAGCGCCGGAACACCCTGGCCGCGCGGCGCAATTCCCGCTGGAGGCCCTCCTGCTCGCCGCGCACAAGCTCGCCGTTGCGGGCGGCCCAGGCCCCGGCGTCGGCGCAGGCCTGTGCGAGATCTGCGCAGTAGACATCAAGTTCCATTATGAGGCTCCTTTGGCGGGCGGGGCGGCGTCCCCTCCGCCCGGGCAGGGGGATGCGGTCTCAGTCCCCATAGACGATGCCGGTATCCATCCAGAAACCCTCGTCGCGGGGCAAGGTCTGGAGGCGCATGTCCAGCACCCTGTTGGGCAGGGTGTCGCCATTGCGGTCGCGGATCTCCTCGATGGTGAATTCCCCTTCGCCTCCGGCCTCGCCCCCCGGGGCCGAGACGCCCTCCTCCTGGGGAAGCTCCAGGCGCAGCTTCACCGTAAAGGGCAGGCGGTGGGCGTTTTCCCGGCGGGCGTCTTCATCGGCAAATTCGAGGAAATAATAGCGCGTGGTGGTCCAGCGCTCGGCTTCGAGCTGGCGGAAGCCCACGGCGAGCGGCCCGCTGAAGCTGACCTCGGCCACGGGGGGCTCCACCGTGCGCCGCTCCGGGTCCACCGTGAACCAGACCTTGCTTGCGCGGATCTGGCCGTTGAGCTCCATTTCGCCGATATAGCGGGCCGTGGAGGTGAGCGTAAGGCCGTGCGGGTCAAAGGAGAAGCCCTCGAGCTGGCCCTCGGCGAGCGCGCAGAGGATGGCCCCCACCACCACCGTAGTCTTGGGGTCGGTCATGTTGCCGAGCGCGTCGGAGAAGGGATACCAGCCGCCCACGCGGTACTCGCCCATGGGGAAGATGCGGCTCGGCGGCACGGGCAGCATGGAGCAGATGATCTCCGCGATGCCCGGCCAGCGGCTGGGCCTTCCCGTAAGCAGGAGCGCGTCGCAGTCATAGAGGTGGATGACCTCGCAGAGATTGGCGAGCACCTCGCGCAGGGCCGTGCGCACGGTGTCGTCCACGCGGCGTGGATCCACCCGGATGGGGATGGCGAGCGGGTCGAAGTCGGGCGAGCCGCCGAGCTTGCGCACCGTGTCCGTGAGGTAGGCCAGGGCCGCGGCGCTCGGCATGGGCGCGAGGCCGTCCGTAAACAGGGGCGCGTTGTCCCCGGGAGCGTCGGCCGCCTGCGCGGCTCCGGGGCGGGAGGCTTTTTGCCGCTCCGGGGCGGCTTCTTCCGCGGGCCTCGCAAAGCAGTCGCCCAGGCGGAACACCGTACCCGAGCCCGCGCCGCGCACATCGGCCTGCTCATAGAGGGCAAGGACGCGCAGGGCCGCGGGCACGGCCACCTGGCGGATGAACTGGATGCGCCCGCTGAGGCTGTCCTTGCTGGTGTCCATGGTGTCGCGCCCGAACAGCGCGGCCAGGGCGGCGCGGGTGTTGGGCACGCCGGCCCCCGCCATGGCGACGCCGATGGCCTCGAGCACATGCTCGGCCACCACGGCGCGGAGGATGTCGTCCCCGGCGAGGTTGAAGCCGTCATGGAACTCGGGGTGCGGGGCCATGCGCGGCGTGGCCCCCTCGTCGCTGGCGAGCTCGAAGGTGGTGATGGAGAGGTCCGTGGTCCCGCCGCCGATGTCGATGGTGGCCACGCGCACGCTCGGGGCCTCCCCGCCCCGGTGCGGGAAGAAGCGCGGACGCCCCATGATCTCGCAGAAAAGCAGCGCGTCGCCCTGGAACTTGCGGGTGATCTCGTTGTAGATGAAGACAAGCTGGGTGCAGGTGGCCTCGTCCCAGTCGCAGCGGATGACGGGGTTGGTGCGGTAGTCCACGGCCTCGCCGCCGCGGCGGCGCGCCGGGTTGGGCACATAGTACTGGCCCCAGCCGAGCGCCTCCCAGAGCACATGCACGGCCCAGCGGGCCCAGCGCTTGTAGATCCGCTGCTCGGCGATGGGCATCCCCCCGGGCACGGTGAAGATGACCTGCCTGAGCCGTCTCGGCTCCGCCGAGGCCTCGCGGCGGCAGCGCTGGCCCGGCGAGTTGATGGTGAGCAGCGCCTGCTGGATGATCTCCACAAGCAGGAACATCATCAGGGAGGAGCGGGTGAAGAGCGACTCGAAGGCGCTTTCGCGCTCCTGCTCGCGGAAGGCGCGCTTCCTGAAGTCCTTGTCGTCCATGCAGCAAAGCGGCGTGCCGCTGGAATTGATGCGCTGGGCGAGCGGCCCCCGGGTCACGTAGGGGGCCTTTTCGCTCTTGGTGTTGAATCGCCAGGTGCGCTTCCAGTTGCGCTCGTCCCAGAGATAGCGCTTGGGGCTCGACATGCCCGTGGAGCCCTGCTCGCAGCGCGAAAGCGTGGCGAGGCGCGCGGCCTCGGGCCCGATGCGCACGGGCGAGGGCCAGGCAAAGGCCGGGGTGCGCCGCCCGGAGCGCAGGCTCAGGGCGTCGTTGCCGAAGCTGATCTCGGAAAATTCCACCCGCGTCTCGAAGGGCTCGGTCGTGACCTTGTCGGGCTCGTCCATGTCCCTGAGCTGGAGCAGGTAGCTGTCATTGAGGTTGGTGGCGCTCTGTGTGTGCGTCTCCACCAGGATGCCCGTGGTGCGCGAATTGCCGATGTCGAGCACGAGGTCCACATCCACGCAGTTCTTGGCGTCCGGCCGGATGACATAGACCTCGGTCGCCCTGATGGCGCGCTCCAGCGCCTCCAGCATGGTGAGGTAGCAGGCGAGGTGCGCGAACTTGCGCTCCTCGTCCACCGGGGGGCGGCCCTCACGCTTGCGCCAGGCCTGCCAGGCGTCGCGCAGCCATTCCTCCACCCAGGCGAGATCCATGAACCAGGCATTGTCGCGGAAGCGCCAGGCCAGCCGGAAATGGGCGTTGCCGTCCACGTCGGCCGGGGTGAGGGCGGCATAGACGTCGCCCGTCTTGTCCTCCACGCCCATGTCAAAGGCGAGGACCACGCGCAGGGTGTCCGGCGTGTCGTCGCTAAGGGAAAGGCGCACCCGCGCCCAGTTGGTGGGGCCGTACTCGAAGCGGCAGTCGTCGCTGCCGGGCCAGCGCTGCTCGCGCGTGCGGAGGTAGGGCACGGGTATCCACTGGCCGAGCCAGGGCAGGATGGCCTTGCGCCCGGTGAGCTCGTAGCTGTAGCCGCCCACGGTGCGCGAGGGGTCGAGCTCGTCCATGAATTCGCCCTCGGCATTCTTGCGGAAGGCGTGCAGGTGGACGCGGGTCTCCCCGCCAGGGCCGGTCTCGGGAATTTCCTCAAAGCTGTAGCGCACGCTGTCGAGCTCGGAAAGCCCGGCGGCAAAGTCCAGCAACTGCGGGCAGCCGCCGGGGATGAGGCTCACGGGGTTGCGATACTGTGGCATGGGGAACATGCGCTACCTCCCGCAGCTTTCCACGCGGACAAAGGGGATCTCATAGGATTGGCGGCCGCCCTGGGCGTCCTTGAAAACCCAGGTGCAGGGCGCGCGCTTGCCCGTGCCCTTGCAGACCATCTCGGCCTGACCCCAACGCTCGCCGTCGGTGCAGGCCGCGCCCGAGGACGTGACCGAAAGCACGCCCTCTTTCGAGAGCTTCGCCTTGGACGAGCCGATGCACATGCGGCCGCCGATGGAGTCGATGACGCGGCGTTTGCCCGCGCCGCCATTGGCCCCGAAGCAGAAACATTCCTTGATGATGCGCTTGGAATAATATTCCGGCCGCGTGCCCTGCCAGCAGCCCTCCAGAAAGTCGAGATTGCCCGTGGCGACGGCCTCGGGCGGGATGCGGAGTTCCTCGCCCACAGTGGGCTTTTTCTTGCTTTCCTTGGGCTTGGCAGGTTCCTTGGGCTTCTCGGCCTTGGGCTTTTCCTGGCCCGGCTTCACGGCCTTTTCTTCCTTGGGGGGCTCGGCCTTCTTTTCCTCGGCCTTGGGCGCGGGCGCTATTTTCGCCTCCTCCTTGGCGG
>CAMWTD010000177.1 GCA_947177085.1 uncultured Desulfovibrio sp. | reverse complement strand
TCCGCGAGGTAGCGGGCCGCGCCGCTCGACTGGTGGCGGATGACGATGACATCCGGGTTCATGGCCTGGAGCGTGAGGCCCGTATCCTTGAGGCTCTCGCCCTTGTTGATGCTCGAGCCCGCCGTCGAGAGCGCGAAGGTGTCCGCCGAGAGGCGCTTGGCCGCCACGTCAAAGGAGGTCTTGGTGCGGGTGCTGTTTTCGGCGAAGAACAGCACCACGGTCTTGCCCTTGAGGGTGGGCACTTTTTTCACCGGGCGGCGGTTGATCTCCTGAAAGCCCGCAGCCAGGTCCAGGAGGCGTCGCACTTCGTCGGCCTCAAGCTGGGTGACGTCGAGCAGGTCCTTGTGCGGCCAGGGGTGGCGATTGTCCTCAGGCATGGCGCGTGCGGCCTCCTTGGCGGAGGGTGATGCTGCCGCCCCCGGGCGGAGCAAAAAAAATCCCCGCTCTCGGGAACGGGGAAAAAGCTGCCGGATGGGCGGAAACTTCGGGGCCGGACAAGGCCCGCGCCCAATCCTGCGTGGCGGCGAGGGGGGGCCACGCGCAAGCGGCATCCGGCAGTCTGTCCATGCCGCAAGTTTAGACGCCGCCCCGGCCCTTGTAAAGAAAAAATCCCAGGCCCGGGGGAAGCTGTTGACGGAGGCCGGGCCTTTGTCTACCGTGTGCCTGCCCGCGCCGACCGGAAAAATCCGGCCGCGCGACGGCGTCCGCGCCAGCCGGAAGCCCAGGCGCCAGGGAGGGATTCCATGCTTCTGTCACTTCTCATCTATCTCTGCTGCGGCGCGGTGGTCGGCGTGCTCGCCGGGCTGCTCGGCGTGGGCGGCGGCACGGTCATCGTGCCCATCCTCGTGGCCGTCTTCCCCTATGAGGGCGTGCCCCCGCAATATGTGCAGCAGCTCGCCCTCGGCACCTCGCTCGCCAGCATCATGTTCACCTCCATATCAAGCGCCCGCGCGCACCACCTGCGCGGGGCCGTCAGGTGGGACATCTTCCGGCACATCGTGCCCGGCATCCTGCTCGGCACCTTTTTTGGCGGCCTTCTGGCAACGCGCCTGCCCGTCATGTTCCTCAAGATCTTCTTCATCTGCTTCCTGTTCGCCATTTCCGCGCAGATGATCTCCAACTACCGGCCCCCGGCCAGCCGCGACCTGCCCGGGGCGCTCGGCACGGCGGGCGTGGGCGGCGTCATCGGCATGGTCTCGAGCTTCGTGGGCATCGGGGGCGGCTCGCTCTCCGTGCCCTTCATGACCTATTGCAACGTGCCCATCCACACCGCCGTGGGCACGTCCGCGGCCATCGGCTTCCCCATCGCCGTGGCGGGCACACTCGGCTATATCGTGGGCGGCTGGGGCCGGCCCGACCTGCCCTCGGCGTGCCTCGGCTTCGTGCACCTCTGGGCGCTTTTCGGCATCGCCTGCGCGAGCTGCCTCACCGCGCCCATCGGCGTGCGCCTTTCCCACTCCCTGCCCACGAAGAAACTCAAGCGCTTTTTCGCCGTCTTCCTCATCGTCGTGGGCCTGAAGATGTTGTGGGACATCCTCTAGGCCGCACGGGAACCGCGAATGCTCACCACCTATAACCGCAGGCTCACCGAATCCGTCTGGTGGAACCTCCTCTGGCTCACCGTCGGGGCCTTCCTCATGACCGTCTGCATCCAGAGCGTGGCCGCGCCGCACAACTTCCTCGCGGGGGGCGTCATGGGCGTGGCGCTTTTGCTCAACTACTGGGCGCACGGGCTGCCGCCGCTTGTCTGGTATCTCGCGCTGTGCCTGCCCATTTACGCTGTCGGCTGGTTCCTCCTCGGGCGGCGCTTCCTGCTCTACACCGTCTACGGGACCCTGGCCATCAACTTCTTCGGCTATTTCGTCACCTTTGAGCTGCCCTTCTCCAACGATGTCTACGCGGCGCTGGTGGGCGGGGTGCTCAACGGGGCCGCCGCGGGCATCATGCTGCGCACCCTGGGCAGTAGCGGCGGCACGGACGTGTTCGCCATCCTCCTCAAGGAGCGCTGGAACATCCCCATCGGCCAGTTCAACTTCCTCTTCAATGCGAGCCTCTTCCTCATCGGGGCCTTCCGCCTGCCGGCGGACCTTATCGTGGCCTCCATCCTGATGATGTTCATCTCCTCGCAGACGCTCGAATATGTGCTCGGCATGTTCAACCGCCGCAAGCTCGTCATGGTGATCTCGAGCCGCGGCGAGGAGATCGGCGAGGCCGTGCTCGCAAGCGAGCGTTACGGGGCCACCATGATCCGCGCCAAAGGCGCGTACTCCGGCACGGACAGGGAAATCCTGCTCACCGTCACCAACAATGTGGCGCTCAAGCGGCTGGAAAACCTCGTCTACGCCATCGACCCCAACGCGCTGTTCATCGTCGAGAACACCTTCTACGTCTCGGGCGGCCAGTTCGCGCGCCAGGGCAGATAGGCCGTGCCGGGAGCGGAACAATGCCGCCCCATGGCGTGGCGGGCGCGGAGCCTCATCTCTCTCGCCGGGGAAGGCCCGGCGCGGGGCCGCGGGCTTTTCGCGCCGCTCGCCCGCGTGGATGACGCCTTCCTGCTGACGCGCGGGGGCCGCATCGAGGCGGCGGGCCCGTGGAAGGGCGCGCGGCTCCCCGTTGGGACGGTGACGCGGGACCTTGGCGATGCCTGTCTCATGCCCGCCTGCGTGAACGCCCACACCCATTTGCAGCTTTCGTGGCTGGCCGGGCGCACCCGCTGGGGCCACGGCTTCGCGGCGTGGCTTGCAAGCCTCATCCCGCAAATCATTGCCCCGCTGCAAGCAGGCGAGGCGGAGCAACGGCGCGATGCCATCACGGCGGCCTGCGCCGCGCTGGCCCGGTCCGGCACGCACTGGCTCGGCGATGTGGGCGGCTCCGCGCCCGGGGCCCTCACGGCCGTGCGCGACGCCTGCGCGGCCGTGGGACTTCAAGTCCGCCAGTTCTGCGAGTGGTTCGGGTTCTCGCCGCCACTCGTGGACGAAGAAAGGCCGTGGCCGCCGCGCTGTCGCGAGGAGATCGCGGCGGACGCGGAAATGGCGGTAGGCTGCGCGCCGGGCGGCCACGCCCTTTACTCCACCGGGCCGGATATTTTGCAGGCCGCGCGGGAATGGTGCGCCCGCGCCGGGCGCGTTTTCAGCTTCCACCTGGCGGAATCCCCGGAAGAAACGGAACTGCTCACCCGGGGAGCCGGTCCCCTGCGCGAGTGCTACGGGGGCACGGTGCTCCCGCCGTCGTGGCGTCCCCCGGGCCTGCGGCCCCTCGCCCATGCCATGAGCCTCGGGCTGCTCGGGCCCGGGGCCCTCGCCGTACATGGCGTGCAGCTCAACGGCGAGGAAATCGCGGCGCTGGCGAAAAGCGGCGCGGCGCTCTGCCTCTGCCCGCGCTCCAACCACAATCTCGGCGTGGGCGTGGCTCCGGCGCGCCAGCTTTTGGAGAGCGGCGCGCTGCTCTGCCTCGGCACGGACGGACTCACCTCCAACACTGATCTGGACGTGCGCAACGAGGCCCTATGGCTGCGGGAGCGCCTGGACCTGCCTCCCCGCGCCCTTGTGCGCCTGCTCACGGTCAACGGAGCGGCGGCCCTGGGCTTTCCCCCCGGAACGGGAACGCTCGCCCCGGGACAGCCGGCGGCCTTCGCCGTCCTGCCCTGGGGCCTCGAGGAGGAGGGCGCGGCCAGCCCGCACGAAGCCGTTTACAATCGCGGCCGCACTCCCTATGCTGGTGCGGCATCGCGCACAGCAAAGGAGGAGAGCATGGCCACCGTCACCGCCAAATATCTTGGGGATCTGCGCACCGAATGCGTCCATGTGGCGAGCGGCACGACGCTTGTCACCGACGCCCCGGTGGACAACCAGGGCAACGGCGAGTCCTTCTCGCCCACGGACCTCTGCGCCACGGCGCTCGCCACCTGCGCCATGACCATCATCGGCATCTACGGCCGCTCGCACGGCGTGGACGTGAACGGCGCGACCATCGAGGTCACCAAGACCATGAGCGCAAATCCGCGCCGCATCGCCAAGATCGAGATGATCTTCCACATGCCGGACCGCGACTACACGGACCACCAAAAAATGATGATCCAGCGCGCGGCCCTCACCTGCCCCGTTCACCTCAGCCTGCATCCCGACGTGGAGCAGGTGTTCACCTTTAAATGGGCGCGCTAGCCCAGCGAGGAAATGCCATGAAAACCGTCATCAAGAGCGCCAGTGCCCCGGCCGCCCTCGGCCCCTATTCCCAGGCCATCCGCAAGGGCGACATCCTCTATCTTTCCGGCCAGCTCGGCATCGTGCCCACCACGGGCGAGCTCATTTCCTCCGATGTGGCCGAGCAGACCACCCAGGCGCTCGCCAACATGAAGGCCGTGCTGGCCCAGGCCGGGGCCTCGGTGGAGGATGTGTGCAAGGTCACGGTCTTCCTCACGGACATGGCCGATTTCCAGACGGTGAACGACGTCTATGCGCGCACCTTCACCGCCAACCCGCCGGCGCGCTCCTGCGTGGCCGTGGCCGCGCTGCCCAAGGGCGGCCGGGTGGAGGTGGAGGCCATCGCCGTCCTGTAGGGCGTTCTTTTCCAAAATGACGAGAGCGGGCCGTCTATTGCCGGACGGCCCGCTCTTTTTTAGTCGCTGAGAACTGAATACTGATTCTTTACAAGGTCGTTGACCACTATTCCAATTCCGTCTGGAGCGAAGCGACAGACGGATGCGAGTGCCGGAAGAATCCTAAAAAATAAGATTTTTTGCTGCTTGCAAGGAAGATAAAA
>CAMWTD010000176.1 GCA_947177085.1 uncultured Desulfovibrio sp. | reverse complement strand
GGCCGAGGGCATGGCCCTTTTGGCCTCTGGGCCCAGGGACGCGCCCGCCCTGGGGCCCTTGCCCCCCGGGGAGGACGAGCCGGGCCCCGCCGGAGAGCCCCTGCCGCTTCAGCGGCTTTATGGCCGGCTCGGCCTCGGGCCGGACTGGCGGCTCCTTTCCCGGCTTGAGCCCGTGCTGCGCCGCGCGGGAGGGGATGTGCTCGCCGTGCACCGGGGCGCTCTCGTTCCGGAAGGCGTCGCCGGACACGCGCGGAGGGGCCCCGCATCGGGCATTGCCCCGCGTGAGGATTGGGGCTATGCTTACACATTGCGTCTTGCAGCGGCCGTCATGGAAAGCGCCTCGCTGGTGCTCGCGCACCAGGGGGCCTGCGCCGAAGGCGAGGGAGCGGGCGCGCCCTCCTGGCGTTGCGAGGGCGTGGGCTATCTGCGTTTCGGGGCCCCGGACGCGGCGGCCGCCGGGCCCCGGCCCGAGTCTCTGGAGCTCCGGCGCACCTGGGACGACGGCAGGCGCGTGCGCTTTGACGCCGAGGTCTCCGCGCCCGGGGGCGCGGTGCTCCTCACGGCGCACCATCTCGAGTTTGAGCGCCGGGGCGTCGCGGAATGATGCCCCCCGGGCGCGGCCGTCCGCGGACAGAAGGGGGTCGGCCTGCCTTTACGACTCCTCAAAAATAAAACTGCGCCAAGGTTTTTGCCCATGATCCGACTTTCCCGGTTTTCCAGCGTCGCGGGGCTGCCCGCGGGCTCGGGGCCCGGCCCGCGCCCCGGACTGCGCGTTGGCGGCCTGCTCCTCCTGCTCCTGCTCCTCCTGCTCGTGGCGGCCTGCTCCTCCAACAAGGCGGGCATGAAGTCGCCGGAGCTGCCGCGGCGGCACTGGCTGGAGGACGCCCCGGGCGTGCCCGTGGAGAACAAGGAAAAGCTGGAGGCCGTGGTCCCCAACCTCTATGACCCGGAGAAGCAGTTCAGCTTCGAGGAACTGGTCTTCCTCACCATCCAGCAGTCGCCGCTTTTGGTGAACAGCGCGGTGGACCTGGAGATCAACCGTCTCGCGCGAACCAATGCGGGCTGGAAATACCTGCCCGAGCCGCGCATGACGCTCATGGTGTCCAACAACGTCACGCGCTACAACATGGACATGCGGAACACGCCGTCCGATTACGGGCGTCCCCGGATGCGCGCCACCTTCTACGCGCCCTTTCCCAACCCGGTCGCCACCTATTTCGAGAACAAGGTGCAGCAGGGGCTCGTCAACGTGGCCATTTCCACGCACCGCAAGGCGGTGGGCGATGTCCTCTATGAAATGGCGCAAAGCTACCTCAAGCTGGAGGCCCGGCGCAGGATACTGGCGGAGCAGAAGGGGCTTTTGCCGCTCGGCACGAGCCTCGTGCAGTACTGGCAGCAGGTGGAGGCGGTGGACGGCCGCCAGGGCACGGCCCTGGATGTGGCCCGCCAGAGCCAGCGCGAGCGCGAGCTCAATGTGGAAAAGAGCACCCAGGAGGAGACCATCGAGCGCACGCGCATCAAGCTCATCGCCGGGGTGGAGCCTGAGCAGCGCCTCAAGGTCGACACGGACAATGCGGAGTCGATTCTGGACGGCTTTGACGGCCACGCCCTCAAGTGGGAGGACCGCTGGACCACCACAGAGGATGAGCTTTTGCTCCGCGCCCAGCTCAGGCTCAGCGACTACAACATCATGCTGGCCTGGGCCCAGTATGTGCCCAGCATCACCTTCTACCTCAACGATTCGCCGCCCGCCGGGCAGTACCAGCCGCCCAATGGACAGGACGACTATTTTCTGCATGTGGCCTTCACCTTCCCGCTTATCGACTGGGGCCGCCGCTACCGGGACGTGCAGACCGCGCGCATGAAGAAGGCCCAGGCCTTCCACGACATTGCGCGCAGGCGCACCGAGTATTCCTACGACTGGCTCCAGGCCGAGCAGCGCGTATCCCTCGCCGAGACCGACCTCAAGGTGCAGAAGATCCGCCTCGAAACCGCGGACATGAAGTACAAGGAGGCGCGTATCGCCTTTGACGAGGGCACGGCCGAGCTGCCCGTCCTGGTGGAGCGCGAGGAGGCGGCCGCCAACGCGCGCATCAACTACATCAGGGCCGAACTGGAATACAATCTCGCCCGGCTGCAATGGATGTACCGCGCCAACATGCTCCAGGAGCGCTATCTCGGACCGCCCGCCAAGGAGATCATCTGATGTTTTCCGTAAAGATCCTTCCGCGCGGCGTCCTCTGGGCGCTTGGCGTCCTCGCCTGCGCGGCGTCGCTCAGCCTCGCCGGGGCGGCCCGCGCCGCCGAGAGCATCATCCTCACGGGCAAGGTGGTGACCACTGTCACCCGCGCCGTGCCCGTGCCCTTCAATTCCGTGGTGGACGAGGTATTGGTCAAGCCCGGCGAGGCCGTGGAGGACGGTTCGCCCCTTGTGCGCTACCACCTGCAGGACGAGGCCGAGCGCATCCTCCAGCGCGAAGTGACCACCGGCGCGGGCAACGAGAACCTCAAGGGCCAGGTGCTGGACCTTGAGCGCCAGCTCACCCAGACCACCGCCGAGCGCAACAAGGCGCGCCAGCTCGTTTCCTCGGGCCTCGGCTCCAAACAGGCGCTTTCGCGCCTCGAGGCAAGCGTGGCCGCGCTGCAGAAGCGAATCGCCCTCCTGCAAACCACCATCCGCAAGAACGAGAGCAATTTTGCGGCGCGCCTCAAGGAGCTTTCAGGCTATTTCGGGCAGCCCATCAGGGAGGGGGAGGAACTGCCCCCCACCCTAGTGCTCACCTCGCCCATCAAGGGCTATGTGCTGTCGCTCGCCGCCAACCTCGACCCGGGCAACCTCATGGCCGCCAATTCCGCGCCCGTGCAGGTGGGGCAGCTCAACCCGGTGCTCATCCAGGTGCCCGTCTATGAGGCGGACGTGAACACCATCAAGGTGGGGGACACGGCCCAGGTGGAGATCCCCTCCCTGGGCGACCGCAAGTTCACCGGCCTTGTAAGCGAGATCTCCTGGCTCTCCACGGACATGAACGTGGCGAACCCCTCCTACTACACGGTGGAGCTCACCGTGCCCAACCCGGACCTGGTGCTCAAGCCGGGCTTCAAGGCCGTGGTGCGCTTCGGCGGAGGCGGAAAAGCGGCGGCGCAATGAAGCTCAAGAGCATACCGCGCCGCCTCGGCTATATCCTGGGCGCGCAGTGGACGCGGGACCTCGCGTGGACGGCTTTCACCATCCTGCTGGCCCGGCGCAGCCCGGACATTCTCGGGCAGGTCGTGCTCGCGCTCACCTTCGGCTACCTCGTCAAGACCGTGGCCGATGTGGGCCTCAACGACTTTCTCCTCTCCACCTTCGCGAGGCGCGAGGGCCATCCCCGGGCGCTGCTCGGCGAGGTGAGCTGGCTCAAGCTCGCCGTGCTCGCCGTGGCGCTCTTCGTCACTTGGCTCGTCACCGGCTGGCAGGACTACACTGCGGAGCTCAGGCTCGTGGTGCTCGCCATCGCCGCGGGCCTGGGGCTGGACGCCGTGGCCGATTCCTTTTTCAATCTCTGCCAGGCGCGCGGCAGGCAGGATGTGGAAATGCGCATCCGCGTGCCCTCGGCGCTGGCGGGGCTCGGCTACGGCATCATTTGCGTGCTTGCGGGCGCGCCGCCGCTTGCCATCGCGCTCTTCAAGCCCATCGAGGCCCTGCTCGCCATCGGCTTTTCGCTCATGGCGCTTCGGCGCAACCCCCTCGCGGGGGTGGGCCTTGCCGGGATGCTGCACCTCGCGCGCGAGATGCGCCACGGCCTCATCTTCACGGGCATGGCCGCCTGCGCCATGTTCTACAACAAGATCAACGTCATCTTCCTCAAGAATTACGGCGGCAACGCGGATGTGGGCGGCTACGGCGTGGCCTGGGAGACCGTGGAGGGGCTTTCCGTGCTCGTCTCGAGCGCCCTGCTCGGCAAGGTCATCTTTCCGCTGCTGGCGAAACTCTGGCAGGAGAGCCGGCCGGCCTTCCGCCGCCTCGCCGGGCAGACGGCCCGTTCCCTCTGGGCCGCGTCGCTGCCCATCATCTTCATCATCTGTGTGGAGAGCGACCGCATCCTCACCTTCATCTACGGGCCTGACTATGCCAGCGCCGTGACCGCGCAGCAATTGCTCACGCCCTGCCTCGCCACGGCCTTCCTGCACAATCTCGCGGCCTACGCCATGATCGGAATGCGGCGGCACAAGCTGCTCTTCGGCTTCTACCTGAGCGGGCTCGCGGTGAATATCGTCTGCTGCTGCACGCTCATTCCCGCAAGGCCGCTCGTGGGCGCGGCGCTTTCGCTGACCATCACCAAGGTCTGGGTGGCCGTGCTCACGGTGAGCTATTTCCAGTGGGCCGCGCGGCCCATGAGCGTTGCCCAGTGGCTGCTCATGGGGGCCTGCGCGGCCTTGAGCGCGGGGCTGTGGTGGGGCGTCGGGCTGGTTGCGCCGCGAGAACTGGCGGAACTTGCCGGCGTGGCGCCGCTTTTGGCGCTCTTCTGGCGCTGGCGGCCGCCGCCGCCCTTTGAGACGGCGCACGAGCTTGAGGAAGACGCCGGCGGGGGCCCGGGCATTGACGCTGAAGGCCGCAGCAGCTAGGCTCGGGCCATGGAACGCCACTTCAAGCCACAGCGGCGTCGTTTTCTGGAGGGGGCGGCGGCCCTTGCCGTGACGGCGCTGGCCCCCGCGCCCGCCCGCGCCGCCGCGGGGCCCGGCGTCATGGCCACGGTCATCGACGTGGACGCCTGCAACGGCTGCGGGGCCTGCGTCAGCGCCTGCCGGGCGCGCAATCTCGCCCGGGTG
>CAMWTD010000175.1 GCA_947177085.1 uncultured Desulfovibrio sp. | reverse complement strand
CCCGAAAGACATCTTAAGCAATGCCAAAAAAGTCCCCGTTGGCTGACGGCAATAAAATTTCTAGAAAATATCCATAAAATATGCAGGAAAGTCCTTGATAACAAGGGTGGATGCGGAGTAGAGCCCGATGGAAGGCAATGGCCCAGGCAGATCCCGGCGTCTTTTTGACGGAAAAGAGTTGCCGGATTTTGCCCGACTCAGCTGACGCCGGGCAAAATTTTCCAGCCTAGGGCAGGGGAGCTTAGCGGAGAAGGGTCAGGGCAACGGCGTCGCCCTGGCTGCCTCCCCCGGCCATGCGCGCGAGCTCTACACGACGTCCCTCGGCATCCAGCGGGGAGCAGAGGGTATAGGTTACCGCATCGCGCACCACCTTGCGTATCTGGAAGTGCCGCTGGGCGCGGGCGGCCAGTTGGGGCCAGTGGGTGATGAGCAGCATCTGGCGCTCGCCCGCAAGGTCCACGAGCCTGTCGGCGAGCTTGTTGAGCGTCATGCCGCCCACCCCGGCGTCCACCTCATCAAAGATATAGGTGGCGTCCTCCTGGTCAGTGCGCAAGCCCGCCAGCGCCAGGAGAAAGCGCGAAAGCTCGCCCCCCGAGGCGATGCGGTCCAGCGGCTGCGGCGGCTGACCGGGATTGGGGGCCCAGAGCAGGCGGCCGCGCTCGTCATTGATGCCGGGCCAGAGCTCATGGGGCGCAAACTCCGGGAGGACGCGCGCGCCCTCGGAAAAGCCGAGCCCGCGCAACTGTTCTTCCAGATTTTTCGCAAGCCCGGCCGCCGCCTCACGCCGCAGGGGCACGATGCGGGAGACAAGGGCCGAAAGCTCCGCTGACAGGCGGGCTTCCTCCTTGTCGAGGCGCGAAAGATCCAGCGAGCAGACGTCAAGGAAGGAGAGATTTTCCTGAATCTCTTCCCTCAGGGCGAGGATCTCGGGCAAGCTGCGCTTGAGCCTGCGCTTGAGCTGGGCCAGGGCAAAGAGGCGTTCCTCCACCTTGTCGAGGTCCGTGTCATTCTCCGCGGCAGGCTGGCGGCGCAGGTCATCGGCCATGCGTGCAAGCTCCTGCCGCAGGGCCGCCGCCGTCTCGGCCGCCGCCTGCGGCCGCTCGTCGCCGCCGCGACCCATGCGATGCGCGAGGCGCTCAAACTCCGCCAAAAGGTCCAGAAGGCCGGGGCCTTCCTCGCCATAGAGGAGCGCAAGGGCGCGTTCCCCCTCCTCACGGCGCGCCTCGGCGTCGCGGGCCTGGGCGCGCAAGCCCTCGAGGCGCTCTTCCTCGCCTTCCTCGGGCGCGACTTTGTCGATCTCCTGCTGCTGCATTTCGAGAAGGTCGCGCCGCTCGGCTAGGCCAGCCTGCCGGGCGCGCAAATTGTCGCGCTCCTCGGCGAGGGCGCGCAGTTGCTCCACAAGCCGGTCCCTTTCCGCGAGCAGGGCGGGCTCGGGAAAAGCCTCCTCAAAAAGCCGTGCCTGAAAGGCCGGCTGAAGGAGCTTTTGCTGGGCGTGCTGGCTCGTATGGCTGACCAGGCGCGCGCGGAGGTCCCGCAGGCTTTCCTGGGAGCTCAGGGCATCGTTGACATAGAGGCGGCTGCGGCCGCTTTCCGCCGCCAGTTCGCGCCGGAGCACAAGGTCCCCATCCGGCAGGGCAAAAAGCGCCTCCACCTGCGCGCGCTCCGCGCCGGGGCGCACCATGTCCGCCCCCAGCCTGTCCCCGAGCAGGAAGCCAAGAGCCTTGAGGATAAAGCTCTTGCCCGCGCCGGTCTCCCCTGTGAGCACATTGATGCCGGGGGCAAATTCGAGCTCCATGTCCTCAATGAGCGCGAGGTTGCGGATACGCAGATATTCCAGCATATATCACCCGATAGTGCGTTGCCGGCAGCCCCCGTCACCTACGCGGAAAGACGCGGGTCCAAAAGGTCGCGCAGGCTTTCGCCCACAAGATTGTAGCCCAGCACCGTTATGAGTATGGCGAGGCCCGGATAGACGGAAAGCCACGGAGCTGTCTCGATGGTGGCCTTGCCCTCCATGAGCATGTTGCCCCAGCTCGGCATGGGCGGCTGCACCCCCAGGCCGAGAAAACTCAGGCTCGACTCCACAAGGATGGCCCCGGCGATGCCCAGCGTGGCCGTGATAAGCACCGGCGCAAGCGCATTGGGGAGGATGTGCCAGAAAAGGATGCGCGGCGTGGACGTGCCCGCCAGGCGCGCCGCGGCCACAAATTCGCGCTCGCGCAGGCTCAGGGTTTCGGCGCGCACCAGCCGGCATACCCCCATCCACGAGGTGAGGCCGATGACGATCATGATATTGGTAAGGCTTGGCTCCAGAAAGGCAATGACCGCCAGGATAAGAAAAAAAGAGGGGAAGCAGAGCATGATGTCCACGAGGCGCATGACGAGCTCATCCACCCAGTGCCGGAAATAGCCGCTGATAAGCCCGAGCGTTGTGCCGATGCTCAACGAAATGCCCCCGGCCACAAAGCCCACCCACAGCGACACGCGGCCGCCATAGAGCAGCCGCGAGAGGATGTCGCGCCCGAGGCGGTCCGTGCCGAGCAAAAACTCGGCCGAGGGCGCTTGCAGCACGTGGTCGAGGTGCTCTGCATCGGGGGGGTAAGGGGCAAGCCACGGCGCGCCGAGCGCGGCGAGCGACATGAAGATCACAATGCCGAGCCCCAGGGCCAGCATTCCGTTGCGACCGAGAAAGCGGCGCACAGAAGGGCACATCATTGACGGTCTCCGCTGCTGCGGATGCGCGGGTCCGCGAAGCCGTAGCAGAGGTCGGCGAGCAGGTTGCCCGCAAGGGTGAGCACGGCCCCCAGCACAAGATTGCCCATGATCATGGTGTAGTCGCGCGCCATGACCGCGCTGTAAAAAAGCTGCCCCAGCCCGGGGAGGGCGAAGATGGACTCGATGATGACGCTGCCGCCGATTAGCCCGGGCACGGAAAGCCCGAGGAGCGTGATGACCGGCAGGAGCGCGTTGCGCAGGGCGTGGCGCAGGATAACCTGGCGCGGCGAAAGGCCCTTGGCCCGCGCCGTGAGGATATAGTCCTGCCTGAGCACCTCCAGCATGCAGGCCCGCATATAGCGGGACATGCCGGCGAGCGAACCCACGGTGTACACCGTGATGGGCAGCACGAGATGGCGCGCGAGGTCGCAGAACTTGCCCCACGGGCTCAAGCGAGGGTAATCCATGGAAGTGAGGCCGGAAATGGGCAGCCATTGCAGGTCGATGCCGAACCAGAGCATGAGCAGGAGCGCCAGCCAGAAGGAAGGCATGGCGAAGCCGAGAAAGACGAGCACCGTGACTGAGCGGTCCAGCAGGGAATTGCGCCTGCACGCCGAGAGTATGCCCACGGGAATGGCAATGAGCAGGGTGAGCACCAGAGAAATGGCGTTCATGGAAACGGTCAGCGGCAAGCGCTCGAAAATCTTGTCCAGCACCGGCCGCGCGTCGGCAGACATGGAATTGCCGAAATCGCCGTGAAGCAGCCGCGTGAGCCAGTCGAAATACTGGACATGCAGGGGCTTGTCGAGGCCGTAGAGCGCCTCCAGTTGCTGCCGGGCGGCCGCACCGGCCACGGGGTTGAGGGTGGTCTCCATGTCCGTGGGCGATCCCGGGGCCAGATGGATGACCCAGAAGGAAATGAGGGTGATGCCCCAGAGCACGAGGAGCATCCAGAAGAGCTTCCTCCCCAGACGCAGCAATGCCGCGAAGAGCGGCGTGCCCGGAAGGTCGGCAGGAGTGAGGGCAGGGGAGAGAGGTCCGTCCATGTGGCTGTCAGGAGGCGTTCATGCGGATGCCCTGAGGAGAGGTGTGCATCCGCTCATTCGGTGCGGGTCATCCATTGGCCCATGTCGGCCACTTCTTTCTGCCACTGCGGGGAAAGCCGCAATTTCAGAAAACGCCTGTAGAGCGCGTCGAGCAGGGCAACACAGGTTTCCATGAGGTAGATTTTTTCAAGGAGCAGGGCGTCAGGTTCGTCATCGGCGTCGCTCTTGTCCAGCTTGGGCGTGCGCAGGCTGCCGATGGAAAAATCCTCGGCCCGCAGGGTGAACTGGAAGGCCATGTCGTCTTTTTCCAGGCGGATGAGCGCCCGCGTGACCTTCTTGCCTGTGCCCAGGCCGAAGCGCGCCTCCCGCAGGGGCGAGAGGGAGCCGGAAACGGAGGCTGTCTCCCTGGCTTCGCCCTCGCCGCCCGCCACCACGATGCGTTGCTCCATGGAAACGGCAAAGGGCTGGCCGTGGGCGTCGGTGAAGGCCCCGGGCGCGGTGTCGCTCTGATACCAGAGCCAGGTGAGAAATTCCTGCCCGAGGATGGCATCCGTGGAGTCGGCGGAAGCAAGGCTCATGGTTTCCCTCTAGGCGTCGGCGGACGCGAATTGTGTGGTTTCCAGCCGGTCCAGGCGCAGCAGGGCGTCCTCGTCCAGCATGGTGACGGCGAGCATGTAGGGGGTAAGCTGGTCCAGGCGCAGGTCAAAGGTCTGGAGAAATTCTTCCGTGAAAAGGTCAATCATGCCGCTCTGGGTGGAAGCGAACCAGACCTCATTTTTCTCCAGCAGCCAGATGACGTTGAACTCGCCCGGCACGGGCAGAAAGCGCTGCCTGAGCCGCAGCAGGACCTGCTCCTTGATTTCCTTTTTTCTTTCCCGGGAAATGAAGGTCTTGTTGCGGGCGCGCAGCTCTTCCTTTTCCTGGCGCAGGGCCAGCGCCACATGCTTGCGGATGACCCCGGCCGGTATCTTGCGCTTGTCCACGCGCAAGGAAAAGACGAGATAATTGCCTTTTTGCGGCGGGGCTTACGCGGATAAAATCGCCTGCGGATAAGGTAACT
>CAMWTD010000174.1 GCA_947177085.1 uncultured Desulfovibrio sp. | reverse complement strand
GCCGTTGGCCCACGGGTTTCGTCGCGCGCGGCAGCGGGCATGTCCACGCCCGGCAAGGTCATGGATGCGGCCACAAGATTCTTGCGACCGCTCTCCCGGCTCTTCTCCAGCGCGCCGAGGATGGCCCGGGCGCGCTGCACCACGGGCACGGGCACGCCGGCAAGGCGCGCCACCTCCACGCCATAGCTGCGGTCAGAAGGGCCCGGGACGAGCTTGTGGAGAAAAAGGATGTCGTTATTGTGCTCCCGGATGGCGATATTCATGGTGAAGACGCCCGGGATGCGTCCCTCCAGCGCGGTGAGCTCGTGATAGTGTGTGGCGAAGAGCGTGCGCAGCTCGCCGCCTCCGCGTCCGGCGAGGTCCTCCACCACGGCCCAGGCCAGCGCCATGCCGTCAAAAGTGCTGGTTCCCCGGCCGATCTCGTCAAGGATGACGAGGCTGCGCCTGGTCGCCTGGCGCAGGATGCGCGCGGTTTCCATCATCTCCACCATGAAGGTGCTCTGGCCGCGCGCGAGATCGTCCGAAGCCCCCACGCGCGAGAACAGGCGATCCACGAGACCAATGGTTGCCGCTTCAGCCGGGACCATGGAGCCCATTTGCGCGAGCAGGCAGATGAGCGCCGCCTGCCGCAAGATGGTGGACTTGCCCGCCATATTGGGCCCGGTGAGCAGGCAAAGGCGGCGCTCTTTGTCCAGGCGGAGATCATTGGGCACAAAGTTGGCGCTCCCGACCATGGCCTCCACCACGGGATGCCGCCCCCCGCGAATGTCGAGCCCGGTGTCTTCTGTGAGTGTGGGGCGTTTCCAGCCATTCCGCCGCCCGACTTCGGCCAAGCACTGCCAGTAGTCCAGATGGGCGAGCAGGTCGGCCATGTGCACGAGCCGGTCCCGCTGGGCCGCCACATGGATGCGCAGGTCCTGGAACATCTGGTATTCAAGACTTTTGCGCTTATCAGCGGCGGAGAGGAGCTCCTCCTCGAGGTTTTTGAGTTCTTCAGTCGTAAAGCGCTCGGCATTGACCAGCGTCTGGCGGCGGATGAAGTGCGCGGGCGGCGGACCGGAGCCGGCCGCCCGTGAGATTTCGTAATAATAGCCAAAGACCCGGTTATAGCCGAGCTTGAGCCGGCTTATGCCGGTCTTGCGCTGCTCTTCCTCCAGCAGGCGCTGAAGCTTCTGTTCGCCATTTTCCACAAGGTCCAGCAGGGCATCAAGCCCGGCATGGAAGCCCTGCCGGAAAAGGCCGCCATCGGTGATGACGGCGGGGGGATCTTCCACGAGCGCCGACTGGAGCAGGGCCGCGCAGTCATCGAGGTCATCCCAGACCTTGAGGAGCTCATAGAGGGGTCCCGGGAGGGTGTCGCCCGTGGCCTCGTTTTCTGTGAGATACCGACCTGCCCGCTGGCGGATAAGGGCGCAACGCACCGCTGGGAGCGCGCCGAGACTTTCACGCAGGGCAATGAAGTCTTTGGGGGAACTGCGGTTGAGGCTGATGCGCGTGGAAAGCCGCTCAAGATCGTAAACCTTGTCCAGCGCGGCGCGCACAGCCGACCTGACCTCCTCATTGTCATGGAAATAGGCCACAGCCTCCTGGATGCGGCGGATGGGCGCAAGCTCCCGCCAGGGATGGTGGAGCATGTCCTCCAGAAAGCGGCCGCCCATGGGCGTCATGGTCATGTCGAGGGTGTGGCGGAGCGTGCCGTTGCCCTTGTGCCCGTTGAGGCGGACGAAAATTTCGAGATTGCGCTCGGTAATCTCATCTATCAGGAGACGGCGGCCGAGATTGAGCGGCCGGAACGGCATGAGGTGTCCGGGGTCCCGCTTTTGCGTCTGCTCCAGATAAGCGAGCAGGCCGCCGCAGGCGCGCATGAGGGTTTCCTTGCCCTCCAGCCCCAGGGCGGCGGCGTCGCGCACGCCCTGCGCCGTGAGCACCCGCTCCGCCGCGCGCTTTGGCTCAAAGTGCTGCGTCGGGATGCGCACCTGGCGGATGCCATCCAAGAGACAGCGCGGCGGCAACGTGAGCCCCTCGGGCACGAGGAGCTCCCTCGGGGCGAGCTTCTGCACCCATTGCCAGAGGTCGGCCTCCTTCCTGAACTCCACGCCCGACCACTGCCCGGTGGACACCTCGGCCCAAGCAAAAGCATAACGTCCGAGGCCGGCGTTCTGGCAGACCGCGCCAAGATAGTTGTGGCTGCGACCGCCAAGATTGGCATCGTCAAGCACGGTTCCCGGCGTGAGGACGCAGGTGACGGCGCGCTTGACGATGCCCTTGGCGTCCCTGGGGTCTTCCACCTGGTCGCAGATGGCGACGCTGTAGCCACGGTCCACCAGTTGCGCCATGTAGCTTTGGGCGGCGTGCCAGGGCACTCCGCACATGGGGTAGGCATTGCCGCCATCCTTGCCGCGGCTTGTGAGGGCGATCTGGAGCTCGCGGGAGGCCGTGGCGGCGTCCTCAAAGAAAAGCTCATAAAAATCGCCCATGCGATACATGAGCAGGGCATCAGGATATTCAGCCTTGATGCCCAGATACTGCTCAAGCATGGGCGTGAGTTTTTGCGGAAGTTCTGGCATGGCCGCAAGCTGCCGGGGGCGGGAGAGCCTCCCGTGCGGGAGGACCCGCCCTCGGGCGGCCGGCGTTTCCGCCAGCCGCTCACAGGGCAGGAAAACTAGGCGCTGGCAGTGTCGCTGGAATCCTTGACGCCGGGGGCGTCAGCCGCGGGAATGGCGGTCGCGGCCGGGGCGTTCTTGTCCTTGCGGCTGAAGAAGGAGGACTTGCCGCTTGTGCTCTCGCCCGTGATGTCCTTCTTCAGCTTGGCCAGTTCCTTCTCCAGAGAAGTGATATGCCAGCGGGACTTGACGAGCTTGGCCGAGGTGTTGCAACGGTCCCAGAAGAGCAGGGCGAGGGAGAGCAGCGCGCCCACGAAGAAGGCCGCTATCACCAAGAAATAGAAGGGCAGCGGAATGGACTTCATGGGCGGGATGAAGAAGAGGTTCAGCGACAGCTCAAGCTGCTGGGAAAGGGCGGTCTGGTTCTGGAAAAAGAAGACCAGCGCCAGGAAGATGAGGATGGCGAGCACAAGGGCCTTGAGGTAGCGCATACGATTCTCCTTGCGGCAGGAACTGACTCCGGTTTTTCCGAAGCTCGGCTCCGCGAGGGGCTTGGCCCGCGCGGCTCCCGGCCCCGTCCGTTCTATTGGGCGGCCTGTCCCTCCGGGGAGCCATTCCCCGCGACGGACGGCCCGGAAGCGCGAAAATAGGGCAAAAGCGCGGCATACGTTTCGCTGAGGTGCTGGGGCATGGTGCGCACCTCGTCCATGACGGCCATGAAGGATGAATCTCCGTTCCAGCGGGGGACGAGGTGGAAGTGCAGGTGCTCGCGGATGCCCGCGCCCGCGGCCTCGCCCTGATTGAGGCCCACATTGATGCCCTGGCAGTTAAAGTGACGCTTGAGTATTGTGGCGCAGCGTTGCAAAAGCTCCATGATTTCCCGGGACTCCGCTTCCGTCAAATCCTCCAGCGCCATGACGTGCCGATACGGGCAGACCATGATATGCCCGTTATTGTAGGGAAACTTGTTCATGATGACAAAGCTGGACGCCCCCCGGTGGAGCACAAGCCGCTCCGCGTCCTCCTCCGTGCCTTCAGGCAGGCAAAAGACGCACTCATCGGGCTTGGGGCCGAGGATATAGTCGATACGCCAGGGAGCCCAGAGTTGTTTCATAGTTGGGCAGTATACACGCTCAACGCAGGCGGGGCAAGCCTTGAAATGTGCTTGCGCCCGCTGCGCAGTCTATGCCGGCTACGCCGGTGCGTCCTTTTCAGCCGCGGCCAGCGAGGCCGCAAGTTCAAGCTGGGCCTGGGCCGTGGTGGCCTCCCCATCCAGCTTGGCGCGCAGGGCGCTCGCCAAAAGGCGGCCAAAGGCCGGCCCGGGCTCAAGGCCGAGGCGGCGCAGGTCCTCCCCGGTGATGTCGGCCCTTTCCCTGCGCCATTGGGTGATGTAGCGGGACAGCGTCTTTTCGAGGCGCGCGTCCTCATCATCAGCCATGAGGTAGAGCAGAAATTCCAGCGGCAGGGGCTGCAAAAGGTCGCAGAGTTCGCTTACCCGGGCCGTGCCATTATCTGCCGCCGTCTGCCAGGCCTCGAGCTTCGGGCGAGCCATGCGCATGAGCTCCCGCTGGCGCATGATCTCGCCGCGCCGGGCATGGGGGAGCCCCAGGCGCGCATAGTTGGCGGAGGTGTCGGCATAGTTCAAGTGATGGTTTAAGCCAAGAAAGTAGAGCAGCCATGGCTGCGCCGCTTCCTCAAAATAGAGCAGCCTGTACCAGGCAAGCACCTCCTTGAGCCTGCGGAGCAGCGCGCGCTTGCCCGGATTGAGTGCCAGATGCGGGGAAAGCGCCTGCAGGATGCCGAGCTCGTCAAGGCGGCCCAGGCACGCATCCGCTTCCTCCTCGTCGCAGATGTGGCGGAACTCATTGAAAATCCTGGCGGGGGAAAGCTTGTCCAGCAGGTGCATGGGCAGGATGTTGCGGATGAGCTTTTCCGTGCCCGGGCCGATGCGGAACTGGTAGCGTTGCTCAAAGCGTACGGCGCGCAGGCAGCGCGTGGGGTCCTCCACAAAGCTCAGGGTGTGCAGGACGCGGATGAGGCGGTCCTTGATGTCTCGCCTGCCGCCGAAAAAATCCACCAGTTGCCCGAAGGGCTCGCTGTCGAGTCGCACGGCAAGGGAATTGATGCTGAAATCCCGCCGGAAGAGGTCCATCTTGATGGAGGAGAGCTCCACCGTGGGGAGCGCCGCGGGGTATTCATAATATTCCAGCCGGGCCGTGGCCACGTC
>CAMWTD010000173.1 GCA_947177085.1 uncultured Desulfovibrio sp. | reverse complement strand
CTACGAAGGGGCCTATGTGGCGGAAATCGTGCGCGGCGGCGTGGAGAGCGTGCCCTCCGGACAGTGGGACGCGGCCCGCGCGCTCGGCTTTTCGCGCGGCCAGAGCCTGCGCCTTGTCATCCTGCCGCAGGCGGCGCGCGTTGTCCTGCCCCCGCTGGTGGGGCAGACCATTTCCGCCTTCAAGGAATCGGCGCTGGCCTCGCTTATCTCGCTGCCCGAGCTCACTTTCCAGAGCCTTGAGGTCATGGCGGTGAGCCAGATGACCTTTGAGATCTGGATCAGCGCGGGCGCGCTCTACCTTTTGGTGGGCCTTGCCTGCGCTGGCCTGGGCCGCTGGCTTGATCGACGCAGCGATTTTGCGTGAGGCGCTGAGCCTTTTTCAATCCTAACACCAACACGGAGGCACATCATGGCGACATATGTGGTCAATCATCCCCTGGTTCGGCACAAGCTGGGCCTCCTGCGCACAGTCACCACCTGCACGAGCGAATTTCGCCGCATCGCCAATGAAATCGCCGGCCTTCTCATGTACGAGGCCAGCAAGGACCTGCCCACCGAGCCGCGCGAGGCCGTGGGGTGGGCCGGCCCCATAACCGTGGACGCCCTCTCCGGCAAGAAGCTTACCGTGGTGCCCATCCTGCGGGCCGGCCTCGGGCTCATGGACGGGGTGCTCGCCATGGTTCCCGGCGCGCGCATCAGCGTTGTGGGCCTTTTCCGCGACGAGAACACGCTCAAGCCCGTGGAATATTATGTGAAGCTCGCAAGCGACCTCGAGGACCGCTTCGCCTTCATCCTCGACCCCATGCTGGCGACAGGCGGCTCCATGATAGCGACCATCGACATCCTCAAGCGCAACGGCTGCCGGCACATCCACACCCTGAACCTCGTGTGCGCGCCCGAGGGCATCGCGGCCGTGGAGGCCGCGCACCCGGACGTGGACATCTACACCGCCGCCATCGACGAGGGCCTGAACGCGGACGGCTACATCCTGCCCGGCCTGGGCGACGCGGGCGACCGCATCTTCGGGACGAGGTAGGACGGTTTTCAACCACGCAAAAAGCCCCCGGGAGCGCCGGGGGCTTTTCGTTGTCTCCTCCGCCTTCCGCTAGAAGGGCCAGATATTGTCCATGAGCCGCGTGAACCAGCCGGGCTTCTGCTTGTCGGCGAGCACGCCCTTGCCGTAGTACTCGATGCTGGCGTCCGCTATCTTGGTGGAGAGGATGCTGTTGTCCGCGTCCACGTCACGCGAGCGGATCATGCCGCGCACCACCATGAACTCGGTTTCCTCGTTGACGCGGATTTCACGCGCGCCCTCGATCTGGAGGAGCCCCCCGGGCAGCACCCGGAGCACACGCGCCGCCATGGAGGTGGTGACATAGTTCTCGCGCTTGGTCTTGCCCGTGGCGGAAAAGTCGCTCTGCGAGGTGGTCTGCAGCGCGGGCAGGCCCACCGAGGCCTGCGGCCCGATGCCCACGAAGGGGATGAAGCCGGTCTTGCTCTTGCCGAACATGGCCGCGACTTCGTAGTTATTCTGGTTGTCCTTGTCCGCGCTGGTCTCGGCCTTGTTCTGGGCCTTGGTGCTCTCCACCATCTTGACCACCACGATGTCGCCCACGCGGTGGGCGCGGCTGTCCGCAAAGAGCGTTTCTTCCTCGCTGGCAGCGAAGAGCGAGCCCGGGTTGTTGCGGCCGTCCACTTCCTGGCGGTATTCCTGCGGCGGAGTGACGGGCTGCTGGAGCGCCGGGCGCTTGTAGGAGCCCCCGCCGCCGCAGGCCGTGCAGAGCAGAAAAGCCGCCCCCAGCGCCGCTGTCAGTGCCTTGCGTTTCATGTGTTCCCCTCCTCTCGAAATTCACGGCGGCGCTGTGCGCCCGCCTTGCGGCCAAGGCCGCTATCTGATCTCTACCGTGCTGCCGTCCTTGACGGTGGCATAGACTTGTTTCTTCGTTTGCAAATTCCGCACCGGAATGGTCGCGCCCGGCTCGCCGTCGGCCAGGGCCTCGGCCTGGATGGTCATCTGGACATTGCCGCGCTCGTAGCGCAGGGTCAGGATATTGCCGCGGCGCACCGTGAGGCGGCTTACGAGGTCGCTCTGCAGGATGGGCTCGCCCGTGCCCACGGAGCGCACCACCTGCCAGGGGCCCCCCTGGCCGTCCCAGGGCACGTCCTTGAGCTGGCCAGCGTTGACGCGCATGAAGGTGACGGCCTCGGGCGAGAGCGTCTCCCCCTTGGAGAGCGGCCGCCCGGCCGCGGGCACGGTTATCCAGAGCGTGAGGTTGGCCGTGGCCGCCACGCGGCGCAGGGTCGTCCCGTCGGCCTCCTGCACGGCAAAGCGCAGGGGCACGCGCCCGGGCGAGAGCTTGCCCGGCTCGAGCTGGACGCGCTGGCCGCTGTGGGCGAGAAAAATGTATTCCGGCAGGCGAAAATCCGTCAGTTCCGCTTCGCCCGGCATGGCCTGCAACTGCGGCGTCAGGCTTTTGACAACATAGGCGCGCAGGTCGTCCTCGCGAAAGACCAGGCCCCCGCGCTGGATGACCAGCGAGGAAGGCAGGATGCAGCGGCCCGCGTATTCCTTGCCCAGCGCCTGGTGGAGCACCTGCGAGAGCTTGGAGCGGTTGATCTGGAGGGGCTTGCCCTCCTCCGGCGGCGCGGGCCAGAGCTCGCGCTCGCGCAAATCGTTCCAGAGGGCCGGGTCCATCTGGCCGATGGGCGTGACAATCTCGCCAAGGCGCACCATGTCGTTATTGGTCACGGCGGCCGGGGCCACCTTGAGACGCCAGTCGCTCTCGCCCAGCATGGGGAGCTGCGTCCCCGGGGCCGGAGCCGCCGGAATCTCGGCGACGCCCGTGGCCACGAGGTTACGCGTTTTGGCCTGGCGCTCCGCCTGCGCGTTGTCGGCGAGCGGCACTTTGCCGGCGCGCACCTGCGGCGTGCGAAGCTGGTTCTTCACCTGCGCGGGCGAGCGGCGGTGGTTGCGGTCGCTGTCCTGCCAGACGGCCTGGGGCACGCCGCCCTGAGCCCCGGCGAGCGCCTGGGCCGGCGTCCAGAGCTGGAGCAGCAGGGCAAGCACAAGGCCCAGCGCGGCGAGCGCGAGCGCCCCGGCGTCGGGGGCGGCGGCCGCGAGCACCGCGCCCTGCGACCGCGCCGCGCCCGCACATCCTCTGCGCATCATCATCTTCCTCTACCTCAACGCCTCAACCGGCCTAGCTGCGCTTGAGCTGCACCGCGATGCCGAGCATGGAGTCCGAGGTCTGGATGGACTTGGAATTGACCTCATAGGCGCGCTGGCCCACGATCATGTTCACCATTTCGTCCACCACTTCCACGTTGGACATTTCGAGGAAGCCCTGCGCGAGCGTGCCCACATTGTCCGTGCCGGGCACGCCTTCCTGCTCGTCGCCCGAGGCTTCGGTGGGCGTGTAGAGGTTGCGGCCGCGGGCGTCGAGGCCGGCGGGGTTGATGAAGGTGTAAAGCGGGATGTCCGCCCCGGCGATCTCCTGGCCCTCGCTGTCCAGCGCGGCGATATGGCCGTTGGCCGAGATGGAGATGTTCTTGGTCTCGGCGGGCACGGTGAATTCGGGCTGGAGGATGTAGCCGTTGGCCGTGACCACCGTGCCGTCCTGGTTGAGCTTGAACGAGCCCGCGCGCGTGTACATGAGGTCGCCGTTGACATCCACCTGGAAGAAGCCGTCGCCCTCGATGGCCACGTCAAGGGCGTTGCCCGTGTTCTGGAAGTCGCCCTGGGTGAAGAACTTGTGCACGGCCGTGGGGCGCACGCCCATGCCCACCTGGATGCCCACGGGCAGCATG
Organism: uncultured Desulfovibrio sp.; assembly: GCA_947177085.1. Lineage (GTDB taxonomy): Bacteria > Desulfobacterota > Desulfovibrionia > Desulfovibrionales > Desulfovibrionaceae > Desulfovibrio. The sequence continues at coordinate 1,050 of CAMWTD010000173.1, read as the reverse complement.
TTGTCACCCTCGGTGATGGAGCCCGCGATCTTCATGGTCTGGTACATGAGGTCCTCGAACTCGGCGCGGCTCTTCTTGAAGCCCGTGGTGTTCACGTTGGCGAGGTTGTTGGAGATGACGTCGATGTTGAGCTGCTGGGCCACCATGCCCGTGGCTCCGGTATACAGGGAACGCATCATGGGAAATTCTCCTTCTCACTTGGAGGCGAGCGGCTAGCCGACGCGCCTGCCCACTTTGTCATTGGCGGCGCGGTCAATGGTGTCCGCGGTCTGCATCACTTTCTGGTAGGCCTCGAACTGGCGGTTCACCTCGATCATGTTCACCATTTCCGAAACCACTTCCACATTGGCCTTTTCCGTAAAACCCTGCTCGAGGCGCGCGCCGCCCGCATAGGCGTCGCCCTCGGCCACGTTGGTGCGGTCGCGCGTCTTGTAGAGGTTATGCCCCCGCTTTTCCAGGTTCTGCGGGTTGTCCACGCTCACAAGCGCCAACTGGTTGACGACCACGCCGTCCGCGGAGACCTGTCCGTCGCCGCCGATGACCACGTTGCGCGTGCCGGGCGGGATGACGATGTTGCCGCCCGTTCCCTGCACGGGATAGCCGCTCGCCGTCATGACCGTGCCGTCGCTGGAGAGCACGAAATGCCCGCTGCGCGTGAGGTAGTCGCCATTGGGCGTGGTCACGCGGAAAAAGGCGTTCTCGCCGTTGATGCACACGTCGAGCGGATTGCCCGTAAACTCCATGGAGCCCTGCGAAAAGTCGATCTGCGAGACCGCGATGCGCGGCCGCGCCATGTTCTTGGGCTCGGGAAAGAGCGGCTCGGAGCGCAGGTGCATGAGCGGCTCGCGGATCTCGTCATGGGCGTAGTAGGCCATGGTGTCCTTGAAGGCCAGCGTGTGGCGCTTGTAGCCCGTGGTATTCACGTTCGCCAAATTATTGGCGATGAAATTCATGCGGTGTTCGGTGGTCAGCGCGCCGAAAAGCCCGCTAAACAGTGCGTCCTGCATAGGTTCTCCTTTTGGCGCGGCCCCTTGGGGCCGCGCCAAAAGG
>CAMWTD010000172.1 GCA_947177085.1 uncultured Desulfovibrio sp. | reverse complement strand
CATTTGCACAAGCCTCAATGCGGAGCGCTACTTTTCACACCGGCATAACCCGGCGAGCGGACGCCAGGCGAGCGTCATCTGGATCGAGGCATGACGGCCGGGCTTGCGCGAGCATGGACAAAGCGCCGCCAGACGCGCTAAAGAGAAGGGAAACCGTCCCTCACGGGACGCAGGCAGGAGGTTTTTGCCATGAACGATTTGCCTGTTTCCAGACGCAAAATGCTCCAGGGCTCGGCCCTTCTGGCCGCGGCCGCCATCCTCACGCCCGCCGCCGCTCTGGCGGCCGACGCCGCTGACAAGGAGGCCTCCGCCAAGCCCTCGGGCAAGGCCCCGGCCCAGGCTCCCGTAATCGGGTCGCGCAACGTGACCGGCCAGGCGCACCAGGGCTCGGCCGCCAAGGTTTATTTCTCGCCGGTCATCGACGCGGCGAGCCTTATCAAGCTCTACAACCTCGTCAACGAAAACATCTACGGCAAGGTGGCCATCAAGCTCCACACCGGCGAGCCCAACGGCCCCAACATCCTGCCGCGCGACATGGTCAAGGCCTTCCAGGCGCAGGTTCCGCAAAGCGCCATCGTGGAGACCAACACCCTCTACGAGGGCGGCCGCCACACCACGGAAAAGCACCGCGAGACCCTCAAGGTCAACGGCTGGACCTTCTGCCCCGTGGACATCATGGACGAGCACGGCGACGTCAGCCTGCCCGTGGCCGACGGCTTCCACCTCAAGGAAGTGGCCATGGGCAAGGGCATCACGGACTATGACTCCATGATTGTGCTCACCCACTTCAAGGGGCACGCCATGGGCGGCTTCGGCGGCTCCATGAAGAACATCGCCATCGGCTGCGCCTCCGGCCAGGTGGGCAAGCGGCAGGTGCACGGGGTGGGCGACCCGGCCCCGGCGGACTGGACCCAGTGGCCCGGCAAGGAAAAACTCATGGAACTCATGGCCGATTCCGCCAAGGCCGTGGCAGACCACTTCGGCAAGCACATCGTCTATATCAATGTGCTGCGCAACATGAGCGTGGACTGCGACTGCGCGGGCACAAGCGCCCATGAGCCCACCATCAAGGACATCGGTATCCTCGCCTCCAGCGACCTTCTGGCCATCGACCAGGCCGCGTGCGACCTCGTCTTCGCCAGCGCCGACGGCGCGGATCTGCGCGAGCGCATCCAGAGCCGCCACGGGCTGCGCCAGCTCTCGGCCATGGCCGAGCACAAGATGGGCAACCCGCAATACGAGCTCATCACCGTCAACTAAACCCACTTTGCAACCGCCGCGGCACAGCGCCGGGCGACCCCATGTGGGCCGCCCGGCGCTCAGCCCGGCATCCAGGAAACTCAATGCCTGAATTTCGACAGAACATCGTGGACGACCTCGCCGCCTCCGGCACCGAATCCTGGCGCACCTTCCGCATCATGGCGGAAATGGTCAACGCCCTCGACGAACTCAATTCCCTCAAGGTCAACTGCATCTCCATCTTCGGCTCGGCGCGCAGCAAGCCCGAAAGCCAGGAATACCAGGATGCGGAAAAGCTCGCCGCGCTGCTGGTCCACGCGGGATACGGCGTCATCACCGGGGGCGGCCCCGGCGTCATGGAGGCGGCCAACAAGGGCGCGACCGAGGCCGGGGGCGTTTCCGTGGGGCTGCACATCAAGCTGCCGCATGAGCAGGGCTGCAACCGCTATGTGACCACGCGCTGCAACTTCCGCTATTTCTTCATCCGCAAGTTTATGTTCGTGAAGTATGCCCGCGCCTATGTGGTCATGCCCGGCGGCATGGGAACCATCGACGAGCTTTCCGAAGCCTTTGTGCTGGCGCAGACCGGGCGCAGCCGCCCCTTCCCCATCATCCTCTATAATTCGCGCTTCTGGAGCGGCTTTTCCGAATGGCTGCGCAAGAGCATGGTCGCGGGCGGCTTCATCAGCGAGGAGGAGATCGACAAGCTCATCACGGTCTGCGACACGCCGGAGGAAGTGGTCAACCACCTGCGCAAGATCGTTATCCTCTGATACCATGCGGAAAGAGGAGGCGGCTCCGCTGCCCCGGCCTCGCGCCTTCGCTCCCGCCGGCCCGGTGCCCCCGCCGCCCCCGGGGCGCACCTGGGAGGGACTCATGGACATGGCCCTCGACGAGGCCCGCAACGCCGGAGCGCAGGGCGACGTGCCCGTGGGCGCGGTCATCGTGGCGCCGGAAGGGGAAATCCTCGCCAAGGCCGGCAATGCCGTGGAGCGCGGGCGCGACCCCACGGCCCATGCGGAGATGCTGGCCCTGCGCGAAGCAGCGGCACGTCTCGGCAACTGGCGGCTTTCCCGCTGTGTGCTCGTGGCGACGCTGGAGCCCTGCGCCATGTGCGCGGCGGCTATCGTCCACGCCAGGCTCGCGGGCGTGGTGTTCGGGGCGGCCGACGAGGCGGCCGGGGCCGTCATTTCCCGGGCGGAATACCTGGACGGCCCCGCGTGCCCGACTCCGGTCTGGCACATGGGCGGCGTGCGCGCCGGGGCGTGCGCGGACCTTTTGCGGCAATGTTTTGAAGGGCGGCGCTGAAGCGCGGCCAGACAGGCGGCTGGAATGCTGGAACTGACGGTCTTTCTGAGCGGCGCGCTGGTCATGGTGCTGGAGATGGTGGGGGGCCGCGTGCTCGCCCCGCATGTGGGAACGTCTGCCATTGTCTGGACCAGCCTCATCGGCGTCATCCTTGCCTGCCTCGCCCTGGGCGCCTGGGCCGGGGGCCGCTTTGCGGACCGCTCCCTCTCCCGCCGCGGGCTGGGGCAGGCGCTGGCCGGGGCGGGCGCGGGCTGCGGGCTCACGGCCTTTTGTCATACGGCCATCGGCACGGGCGTCACCGGGGTGTTCGGCAACCTCTATGCCGCCGCCGTGGCCGCGGCCGTCGCCACCTTCGCGCTCCCCGCCTTTTTCTTCGGCATGATCACGCCCTATGTCATCCGCCTGCGCATCGCCAGCGTGGACACCGCAGGGGCCACCGTGGGCCGGCTCTACGCCCTTTCCACCGCCGGCAGCATCCTCGGCACCTTTTTGGGCGGCTTCGTGCTCATTTCGTGGTTCGGGAGCACGCTCATCCTCTGGGGTGTGGCCGTGGCCATGCTCCTGCTCTCCCTCGCCAACAGCCATAAGCGCCCCTGGGGCCGCGTGCTCCTGCTGATGCTCTGCCTTTTCCTCGCCTGGCAGGACACGCTCTATGATCAGTGGCTGGCCGAGAAAAACGGCATCCGGCTCGTGGAGAGCCCGTACAACAGCATCCGCATCATGGAGGGCGTGGACTACGCCCGCGGCGGCAAGGCCGTGCGGCTCATGGCAACGGACCCGGGCTACAGCCAGTCCGGGATGCTGCTGGACGCGCCGGACGAGCTCTATTTCGACTACACGCGCTATTATGCCCTCGGGCCGCGCCACGTGCCCGGGGCAAAGCGGGTGCTCATGCTCGGCGGGGGCGGGTATTCCGTGCCCAAGTGGCTGCTTTCGGGCAAGAGCGGCCTCGGCGACGGGCTTGACCTCACCGTGGTGGAGCTCGACCCGGCCATGACCGAGAGCGCGCGCCGTTGGTTCGGCCTCAGGGACGACCCGCGCCTCACCGTGCGGCACGAGGACGCCCGCGCCTTCCTGAACCGCCAAGACGCGGCCTTTGACCTCGTCTTTGTGGATGTGTTCAACTCCCACTATTCCGTGCCCTTCCAGATGGGCACGATGGAGGCGGCCAAGGCCCTGCGCCGGGCCGTGGCCCCCGGCGGAGCGCTTGTCATGAACGTCATTTCGGCGGTGGAGGGCCCCGACGGACGCCTCTTCCGCGGCATCTGGCACGCCCTCGCCAAAGCCTTCCCCGAGGTGCGCGTCTATTGCGTGGGAAGCCCGGCCCACCCGGAGCGCGTGCAGAACCTCATGCTGGTGGCCTTGCCCGAGGCCCGGGCTGGCGACAGTCTGCCCGCCATGGCGGCCGACGACATGGAGGCCCACCGCTATACGGGAAAAATCCCCGCAGGCGAGCCCCTGCGCGACGACTATGCCCCGGTGGAACGCTATACGCTCATGCTGGCGCGGCAATAGGCGGCGAAGCACATTGGGAAAATTTCGGGGCTCCCGGGAATCGCTCCCGGAGCAGCCCCGGCCTTCTGAACGCCTGTATGCCCGGCGCGATGCCTGCGTTTTTGCAGACAAAGAGGCCACGGCATTGCGCCGTGGCCTCAAATGCTCAATGAGCCCGCAAGGGCTTACTTGCGGGTGAAGACCAGGTTGTTCTTGAACACGGCGCAGGCGGGATCGAGCTTATCCAGCGGCAGCGCGTCGTCAGCGAGGCGGATCTTCTCGTCTTCAGGCCACAGGGCGAAATTGGGGAAGTCCTGGCCCTGCACCGTGACGATGGCGTTGGGGTGCGTCTTGGGGCCGATGGCGCCCTGCTGCTCGGTGGTCTGCCAGGTGCCGGCCACGATGTTGAGGCTGCACTTGCCGGACTTGTCCTGGATGCCCACATTGTAGTTGGCGTTCTGGCCCTTGGCGGCGGGGGCGATGACGAGGAAGCCCGCGTCGTTCACATACTCGCCCACGAGGGGGAGGTCATAGGCGGCAGGGGTCTTGTCGGCCGCCTGGCAGATGCCGGCAAAACCAAAGGCGCAGAGAGCGGCGGCGGTAAAAAGCAGTTTTTTCATTGTAATCTCCATTGGATAAAAGGTTGCCGTCCCGGATTCCCGGGGCGCTTCACATAAATAGCGCCAAGCGCGGGGGGCTGTAAAGGCTTTTTCCGTCGTGGATGCGGCCGGCCGCCCGGGGAGGGCAGGAGAAGAGGGGCAGCGGCGCGCCGAAGCGCAGCCCCCGCGAAATGCCCTAGCTTGTGCGATTTTCCTTCTGGTA
>CAMWTD010000171.1 GCA_947177085.1 uncultured Desulfovibrio sp. | reverse complement strand
ACACTCCCTGCGGAAATTTTTATCTTCCTTGCTCCAGCCGTTGCGACGAAGGAAGTTACGGATGGAGACAGCAATTAGATACCACTAGAGCCAATCAACGCAACCGCTGTCGCCATCCGTAAGGCTCGCAAGCTCGCCAACGGCTGGCGCGCAAGCAGCAAAAAATCTTATTTTTTAGGATTCTTCCGGCCCCAGCACCCGTCTTCCGCTTCGCTCCAGACGGAGCGTGGAGTAGCCTTCATATGCACGATGAACAGGTCTTTTCCTTATTTTCCCGCCTGCGCCGCGCCGGGCTTCTGCAATTCCTGGAGGCGCGGGAGGCTCTTGACCATTTGCAGGCCCATGCGGAGCTGGTTGTCGCGCGCGAGCTGTTCCTTTGCCTCGTCCTTGGCCGCCTTGCCCTTGGCGGGCTTGCCCTTGCTGTTTTCCAGGTGGCGGTTCAGGTCCTGCTCGCGCAGGAGCAGGCGCGGGCTGTCCTTGTCCTCGGCGTGCGGCGGCTCAAAGACCACCTCGAAGTCGGGCACGATGCCCTCTGCCTGGATGGAGCTGCCGTTGGGCGTGTAGTAGAGCGCCACCGTGAGCTTGAGGCCCGAGCCGTCGGCCAGCGGAATGATGTTCTGCACCGAGCCCTTGCCGAAGGAGCGCTCGCCCAGGATGGGCGCGCGCTTCTGGTCGCGCAGCGCGCCCGCCACGATCTCCGAGGCCGAGGCCGAGCCCGCGTTGACGAGCACCACCATGGGCACATCGATGTCGTCGGCCTGCTTGCGCGCGGAATAGGTGCGCTGCGCGCCGTCCTCGCGGCCTTTGATGGAGACGATGGTCCCGTTGTCGAGGAAGGTGTCGGACACGCTCACGGCCTGGTCGAGGAGGCCGCCCGGGTTGTTGCGCAAGTCGAGCACGATGCCCTTGATGCCGCCGGCGGCCTTGCTTTCCTTCTGGGCCTGCTTGAGCGCCTCCTTGAGCTCCTCGGTGGTGCGCTCGGAAAAGCGGGTGAGCCGCACCCAGTAATAGCCGTCCTCAAGCTGCTTGGACTTGACGCTGATGAGCGGGATGGCGTCGCGGGTGATGCGCACGGTCTGCGGGGTCTTGGCGTTGCTGTGCAGGATGGTGAGCTCCACCTCGCTGCCCTTGGCCCCGCGGATGCGCGAGACCACTTCCTGCAACGAAAGCTCCTGCGCGGGCTGCCCGTCGATGGAGAGGATGACGTCCCCGGGCTGGAGCCCGGCCCGGAAGGCGGGCGTATCCTCGATGGGCGTCACCACGATGACCTGGCCGTTCTCCAGCGAGATCTCGATGCCCACGCCGAAAAATTCGCCGGACGTGGTCTCCTGCATTTCCTTGTATTCGTCCGAGGTCATGAAGGTGGAGTGCGGGTCCAGCCCCTGGAGCATCCCCTTGAGCGCGCCGTTGATAAGGTCGGACTGGGTGACGTCCTTGACGTAGTTGCGCTCCACAAGATCCAGCACCTGGCTGAAGCGGCGCGCGGCGTCATACTTGTTGAGCTTTTCCTTGGCCTGGTCGCGGGCCTGTTCTTTCTGGCTCTTGGCGGCGTCCTTGGCGGGCTGCGGGGCGGCGGCCTCGGGTCCGGGCGCTGCCTGCGCGCCGCAGCCGCAGAGGAGGAGCAGGAAAACAAGAAGGCAGGTAGGAGCGAAAACGCGCATGGTTGCCTCGAGTGTTGTCGGGCGTCGGGGCTGGACGCCGGGGAGAGCCCCGGGCGGGGCCTGTCCGCGGCGGGACGCCGAAATGCGGCGCTGATAGTGCCGTTTTTCAGGGGAAAAGGCAATGCCGCCGGGGCCGGAAATGGCCGCAAAACGCGGCCGCCGCGCCCTTGGCGGGGTCTTGCGCCAAAAACTAAGGCCCGCGTCCGCGCCGTCAAGCCCGTGGAGGGGCTGCGCACCCTTGCGCCGGGGCGGGCTGTCGGCATTTTTGGCCCGCGCGCTTGCAAATTGTGCGGAAAGGGCGTATGCGGAGCCAAACCATGCCTTGCGGGCGGGCGCACTTCAGCAAAGGACTGCCATGCCGCTGATCCGTCGTTTCCTTTTTCGCCGTCCGGCGTTCTGCCGGTCGGGCCTTCCCTTTTTGTTCGCGGCCCTGCTCCTCTGGGCGGCTGCGCCCGTCCTGGCCGCGCCGCAGGTCATCCCCGCAAGTCCGGTGGGCGTGTGCTCGGCCATCGTCTACGACCTCGACCATGACGCCATCCTCTTCGAGCAGAACGCGGACGAGCCAATTCCCCCCGCCTCGCTCACCAAGGTGATGTCCCTCTTCCTCGCGCTGGATCACATCAGCGAGGGCCGCGCCAGTGCAGACACGCCCGTCGCCGTGAGCGCGCAGGCGGCGGCCACGGGCGGCTCGCGCATGGGCCTGCGCAAGAACGAGACCGTGCCGCTCGGGCGGCTCCTGCTCGGCATGGCCGTCTCCTCCGGCAATGACGCGAGCCACGCGGTGGCCGAATTTGTGGGCGGCTCCGTGCCCGCCTTCGTCAACATGATGAATGTGCGCGCGAAGCAGCTCGGCATGGACGACAGTCTCTTCCTCAACCCGCACGGGCTTCCGGCGGCGGGGCAGCGCACCACGGCGCGCGACATGCTCACGCTGTCCCGCGCCTACCTGAAAAGCCATCCCGACGCGCTCACGCTGCACAACACGCGGCTGCTTACCCACGGCGGCCTCACCACCTGGAACCGGAACCCCCTGCTCGGGCAGTATCCGGGCGCGGACGGCCTCAAGACCGGGTGGATCCGCGCCTCCGGCTACAACATGATCTTCACGGCCAGCAAGGACGGGCGGCGGCTGCTCGCGGTCATCATGGGCGCGCCCGATGTGTATGCGCGCGGCGTGGAGGCCTGCCGCCTGCTGGATGCGGGTTTCCTGGTGTGCGAGAACCGCGCCGTCTCCGTGACGGCGGCGTTGGACGGGCTCCCCGTGGAGGCGCGCCGCATCGACGTGCGCAAGACCGCGCGCGACGCTGGCCTGCTCAGGCCGCACCGCGCCTATGCGAGAGCGCCCAAGGCGTCCAGGGACCGCGAGGCCAGCCTCCTTGGCAAGTACGCCCAAAAACGCCAGGCCGCCAAGGCCAGGCCGGCCTATGGCAAGAAGCCGCAAGGCCGCATCGCGGCTTCCAGGGCGACGGCGTCCAAGGGCGTCAAGGCCACAGCGGGCAGAAAGGCCGTGGATGTGCGCACAGCCAAGCGCAAGGCCGCGGTGCGCAAGCCCGAGTTCGGCAAGGGCGCGGGCCACGCGGCCCGGGGCGGCCGCGCGCGGGGGCGCTCGGGCTAGGCTCCGCGCAAGCTGCGGCGCGGATTGCCATTTGCGCCAAGATAGGCTAAAAAGTCCTTCCGCTGGCGGATCTTTCGCCATCGGCCGGAGGGGTAGCGAAGCGGCCGTAACGCGCTCGACTCGAAATCGAGTTATCGGTGAGTAACCGGTACGTGGGTTCGAATCCCACCCCCTCCGCCACAGAAAATTCAGGAAGGCTCCCGGCCGGTCCAAGCCGGGGGCCTTTTTCATCAGGCGGTCAGTCACGGCGGGGTGCGCCCGGCCGCGCGGGAGGTCGCATGGAAGTCTGCATCGGGGAAGTGCGGGGCAAGCCCGTCATGCTGGAAGTGCGCGACGGCGTCGTCTCCATCGACGGCGTGGCCGAGCCCATCAAGAACCTGGAAGAGGAAGACCTGAGGCTGTTCCAGGAGAGCCTGGACGCCCTGCCCAGAAACGACGGGGAGGGGTATCGCGCCCTTGTCAACGCGCGGCGCGCGGCCTTTCTCTCCTCCCTGCTCGGCAAGGCAGTGGGCGATGAATGCGTGGGCAAGCTCACCGACATCCTCGACCATGTGCATTACGAGGTATTGAAATACCTGGGCGAGACGGGCGAGGAAGGCTAGCCCCGCGCTCCGGTGCTCTTTATCGGGCCGGGCGTCCTTGACAGCGGCAAGCCCGCGCCGTAAGGAACTGCGGGGCCTATAGCTCAGTTGGTAGAGCCTCCGGCTCATAACCGGCAAGTCCCAGGTTCGAGTCCTGGTGGGCCCACCATTTTAGGGAACAGCGAAGTCCCGCAAGGTGTGAAAAGCCTTGCGGGACTTTACTGTTTCTGGAAGTGTCCAGGAGCAGCCCCAGCGACCCGAGGGGGACGGGAGGGGAAACGTCCGGCCAGCCTGCGCCACCGGGCTGCCTGCCAATCCTTTTGGCCTACATTGAGTCCGAGGGACTGGGAATCGCTGCGGCCGGGGGGGCAGAGCTTGAGACGGGGAATTTCCCCTCTCCCGATTTGACGCTTTTCAGGGGGAGCTGTCATGCAATTCACAAAATTTCTTTTGGATAACTATCTGGCGACGGAAGAAGGCGCTCGGGCCTTATCTTTTTTTCAGAATTTACCGAAGTATGCGGCTGCCGGTGATCCAGAGGGCAGAATCAGGAAATTTATTGACTCCTTGCTCCTTTCTCCCCTTGCTGACGAGTGGTATGAGTTTGGTGAGGAAGTCCGTGAATATATCTATAAGGATTTTGAGGAATTTTCTGAGAATGTATCCGGTATCATACATAGAGAAGTGACAGAATATGGAAGTACCTATCGTAAACTTGTCGAGTCGATACCGAATTTTTCCGTTACGCTCTATGCGGAGTCCCAGCAATTTGCCTTTCCCTATCTCTATCCGGTGCATTTTTTTCGGGTGCAGGAGATTTGCGAGGTCTTTGGCCTCCTCCTGCCGCCGCTTCCGCAAAAAACAAAGTATGAAGATAAATGTTTGTATTATCTCAAGTTATGCAAGGTGTTCCATGAATTCCGGCTTCAGCATGGGTTGTCGCCTCAAGAGTTTTGCGTCTTGTTTTACAGTTTTGCGCGGCATTTTATCTCCAAGCCCTTGAGCGATGAAGTGCCAAGGCCCATGAAATCCTCTCTTGTGGGGGCGAATCCTGATGTGGAC
>CAMWTD010000170.1 GCA_947177085.1 uncultured Desulfovibrio sp. | reverse complement strand
GCTCAGGATGATGCCGATGCAGCGCGCCCGCCGCCCCCGCTGCACGTCGCCCGCGGCCCCGCCCGCGAACTCGAAGCGGATATAGTTCTTGTTCACCGTGTCGCCGCACCAGGAGTCGAGAATGGCGTAGTGGTAGCCTACCCGGGAGGAGAAGTTGAGGTAGCGGTCGGAGACGATGGCATAGCTCCTGTCGCCGAAGCGCTGCCCGCCCTGGAGGTTGCCGCCGATCATGCTCTGCCCCATGACCGAGAGGAAGCCGCGCATGTTGACGGGCCTGGGGCCCCGGGCCTGCACGGCCGGGTTAAGCATCCCGGCGAGGAGGTTCTTGAAGGGCACGCTCGTCACGTCCTCGGGCGTCACTTCCGGCCGGTGCGGGGGCCTGAGGCCACCGCCGAGGTCGATGACATAGAGGTCCAGCGGGACGGGGCAGACAAGCCTGCTCGCCGCGCCCGCGCCGCCGCTTTCCGAAAGGCTGTCGGAAAGGAGGAACATTTCCGCATAGCTCTTTTCGTGGGCGTAGCGCATGACGTCGTGCAGCGAGGTGCAGTTGGCCGGGGCGAACAGCTCGGACTGCGGGTCGATGAGGTGCAGCGGCAGGATATAGGGGGCCACGCGGCGGAGCAGCACCTGCGCGGGCTTGTCGGCCTTGGGCGCGTGGCGGCGGCGCAGGCTGAGCGCCATGAGCTCGGGAACCTCCCCCGCGAAGATGCGCCCGAGCAGCGCGTCCACCGTCACCACCTCGCCGTCCGTGAGCAGGCTCGTGGCCCCGGGCACGTTCATGAGCGTTGGTACGCCGAACTCCCGGCACAGCGAGGCGAGATGCCCGGTGAGGCTGCCGCTCTCGGCCACAACGGCGGCCGCGCGCCTGAGCGCGGTCATCACATTGGGCGAGGAATGCTCGATGACCATGACCGCGCCCTCGGGGAAGTGCGTCAAGTCCTCGTTGGGCCGCGCGTGCATCACGGGCCCGCAGCCCACGCCCCGGGCGGCGACGTCCGCCCCGAAGAGCAGGGGCTTCAAGTGCCCGAGCGCGGGCACGGCGCATTCCTCGGAGTGGCTGTCCGGGCTCGCGCAGTCGAGGCCCATGGGCCGCGTCTGGAGCAGCACGATGCGGTCCTCCTGGTCCACGGCCCATTCCATGTCCTGGGGATACTGGTAATGCCGCTCCAGCGTGAGGGCCATGGCCGCGATGCCGCTCGCCTGGGCGTCGCTCAGGGAGGGCATGTCGCGCATGTCCTCGGGCACTTCCTCCATGACGCATTCCGCATGGTCCCCGCGCCGCCGGAGCGCCATTTCCATCTCCTTGTGGGCGATGACCGACTGCGTGACGCGGCCCGTGGCCCGGGAAACGAGCCACTGGTCCGGCGTGCCCGTGCCGTCGGCCACCATTTCCCCGAGGCCCCAGAGGCCGTTGACGAGCACGCAGTTGGAGCGCAAGTCCACGGGATGCCGCGAAAAGGCCACGCCCGCGGCGCGCGCGTCCACCATCTCGAGGCAGCAGAGGCCCATGCCCGTGGCGTCCAGCGCATAGCCGTGCGCCGCGCGGTAGGTGAGGGCGCGCTGCGAGAAAAGGCTCGCGATGACCATCTTCATGGCGTTGAGCAGCTCAGGCCTTGTGACGCCGAGCACGCTGTGGTACTGCCCGGCGAAGGACTGCACCCCGTCCTCGGCCACGGCGCTGGAGCGCAGGGCCGCGAGGGCCTTGTCCCTGTCGTCGCCGAAGGCGTCGTCCCAGGCGGCGTACATGTCGCGGGCGAGCCCCTCGGGCACGGGCGCGGCCATGATGAGGCGCTCGGCCTCGCGCGCGGCCGCCCGGATGGTGGGGGGCCTGTCCACATCCGCCCGGCGCAGGGCCTCGTAGATGCGCCCGAAAAGGTCGCCGTTGCGGAGCAGGAAAATGGTCGCCGCCTTGATGGTCACGGCAAAGCCGCGCGGCACGGGGAGCCCGAGCATGTTCTTGAGCTCGCCCAGGTTGGCGTTCTTGCCGCCCACGATATAGGCCATGCTGGCGTCCACCTCGCTGAGCGGCACGGTGACGGTGCGCAAATCGCCGCGGGTGTGGCTCCTGAGCTCGCGCTCGATGCGGGCGCCGAGGGCCTTGGCCGCGTCCGCGAGCTCCGCGTAGCGGTTGCCGGACATGGCGTTGAGGCTCTCGGCCATGCGCTCGCAGAGAAAGATGGCGCGGCGCGCCTGCTTGCGCACCTCGCGCGTTTCCATGCCCCGCTCGCCCTGCTGGGCCTGGGTGAGCGAGGCGAGGATGCCCGCGAGGTCCGCATTGGCCTGGAGCAATTCCTTAAAAGACGCATAGCGGCGGTTGAAGGCGGCCATGGCCTCGGCCCTGCTCAGGGACTGGCGGGGCCGGAAAAAGCCGAGCAGCCGCCGGAGGAGGGAGGGCTTCGCAGCGGCGTCGGGGTTTTCGGGGGCTGCCGGATTTTCCGGGGCGCGCTTCGCGGGCGCGGGATCGTGCATGTGGGTGTCGGGCGACATGGAGCATCCTTGCATCAAAAAAAAATACCAGAAAAGGGCCGGGAGCGCGGAACCGCGCCCCTGTTAGCCTAGGCGAGTTCGCCCCGCCCCGCAAGCGGGGGGAAGGGCCCGCCCGCACCGCAGAAAGTCCTCGCAGGGGCTTGCTATTATTTTCACATCCGCGTATAAGCGAGGCACTAGGCTTAGGATTTTGTGGCAGAATGGAAGTTGCGCCGCAGTGCGCGCCGGGCCCATACCGGCGCGGGGCCTCATGCCGGTCCGCACCCGATTCCGGGCCGGCCCTGCGGAAATCAGTTCCATTCACTGGATTCCCCTTTCCGCTGGAGGATGTCATGAGGAAACTGCGCCGACTGTGGACCTGGATCTTGGGCTGTGCGCTCGTGTTGCCCGCCCTGATGCCGTCAATCGCCCTTGCCGCCAAGAAAAAGGCCGACGTGGTCATCGTGGCCGATACCCGGAAGCTCGACGGCATCCTTTATTGGTGGGCGGAAATGTATAACGAGAGCCACCTGCTCTTCGCCATCATGACCATGGTCATCATCCCCATCATCGGCTGCATCCTCGGCTGGCTCGCCGACATCGTCATGTCGCACATCGGCATCGACCTCAAACACCGCGAACTGGCGGAAAAGTAACCCGGAAAGGAGGCACTCATGGACTGGCTGTATATCTTGATGCCCATTTCCGGCGTGATGATTTTCTGGCCCGGCCTGATCATCCTCGGTCTCGGCGTGGGCATCATCGGCGGCTTCTTCGGCCTGGGCGGCGCGTGGATGGTGACGCCCGGCCTCAACATCCTCGGCTTCCCCATGGCTTTCGCCATCGGCACGGACGTTGCCCAGATGGCGGGCAAGTCGCTCATCTCCACCATGCGCCACGGCAAGTTCGGCAACGTGGACTACCTGCTCGGCATCACCATGCTCATCGGCACGGTCGTGGGCGTGGAAATCGGCGCGCAGATGGTCATGTGGCTCGAGCGCATCGGCTCGGTGGACAAGGTGGTCCGCTGGCTCTATGTGGTCCTGCTCGTGCTGCTCGCCTGGCTCGTGTTCCATGACGTGTGGCTGCGCCGCAAGAAGGAGCGCGAGGCCGCCGCCCAGCACAAGGAACTGGACAAGGCCGCCGTGGGCGTGGACTGGGCGAGCAAGCTCCAGGCCATCCGCATCCCCCCGGTGGTGCATTTCAAGAACGCGGGCATCACCTGCTCCGCGTGGCTGCCCATCACGGTGAGTCTCTTCACCGGCTGGCTCGCCGGCATCCTCGGCATCGGCGGCGGCCTCATCCGTATGCCCGCCCTCGTCTACCTCGTGGGCTGCCCGACCCACCTCGCCGTGGGCACGGACCTCTTTGAAGTGGCCATCTCCGGCCTCTACGGCACGGCCTCCTACGCCTACAAGGGCCGCGTGGAGCTCATGGCCGCCCTGATCATGCTCTGCGGCGCGGCCATCGGCGCGCAGATCGGCGTTGTGGCCACCAAGTACGTCAAGGGCTACGGCATCCGCTTCGTGTTCGGCCTGGCCGTGCTCGGCTGCCTCATGTCCGTTGTGCTCAAGCTCCTCCAGGCCGAATTCCCGTCCTGGGGCTGGCTCCTCGGCCCGCTGGCCACCGTGGAAGTGCTCGGCTTCGTGAGCGCCATCTCCATTTACATCGCCGTGCGCATGGTGCAGGGCGCCAAGGCGGAATTGGCCGCCAAGAAGCAACAGGCCGCCGGCAACTAGGAGGAGAAAGCCATGAAAATTCGGAGTTTGCTGCTTTCGCTGGTGCTCGTCCTCTCCTTCGCGCTGGCCGCCTGCGACTTTGACGGCGGCGTGGAGCAGGGCCGCACCGTGGGTTATGACGAGGCCAACAAGACCATCACCATGGTGGTGGACACCACCCTCGACCAGCACAACCCGCACTACAGCGGCGGCGTCCACACCTTCAAGCTGCCCACCGACCCGCGCGACATGGGCCCGGCCCCCGTGGAGGGCGGCCGCCTCATGCTCGAAATGGACAAGGGCATGATGCTCTACTATGACCGCGACGACCAGAAGGTCAAGGAAATGCCCGTCGAGTTCGTCAATGTGGAGAAGGGCGTGAGCGCCAAGGCCGCGGCCGGCAAGAAGTTCCCCATCATTGACAAGGACGCCTGCACCGTCACGGTGTACTCCCCGCGCCTTGAGTCCATCGTGACCTTCAAGGTGCCCGAGGCCGACATCGACCTGCCCCCCTACGTCTGGACGGCGGGCGACGAGGCGCGCATCGCCTTCCGCAAGGAGAACAAGACCCAGGCCATCCGTTTCATGAACGTCTCCAAGACGAGCATCTTCACCCGCTAGGCTGATACACTCCCGCGCGGGGCCGTGGAATCGCGGCCCCGCGCGGCCTGGCTTCACCCCATCACCCGCAGGGAGGCGCATGAACAGCTACAAGCAGTCGCTCTATGCGGGCATGATCCGCATCC
>CAMWTD010000169.1 GCA_947177085.1 uncultured Desulfovibrio sp. | reverse complement strand
AGCAAGGTCGCCAAGTTCACGCCGGGCAAGGGCCTGAAAGACGCCATCAAGTAGGGGCCCGGTCTTTTCCAAGGTTCAGGCGGCGCTGCCCGCGGGCAGCGCCGTTTTTGCGTCGTTTTCCACATTTCCTGTCTCCGGCGGGCGGCTCCGGCTGCCTGTGCTCTTGTTTTAATATTCACATTCGCAAAATCGTCGTCGCGGCTTGACCGCAAGGCTGCACATCGCCTATTCTCCAAGCAAAACAGGCGTTTCTTTGCGCGGCCTGCACGAAGCCCTGGGCATGGCCGCGAGGGCGCACGCGCGTCGCCACTGTTCCACCAACGTGCCGAGGTATCTATGTCGATGCAAAAAGCGGCGAACCTCTTGTATGAGAACAGCAGTTTTCTTCCGCCCCGTCATGGCAGGGATGTGGCGCGCGTGCGGAGCGAGCAGGAATATGAGGACCTGTGCCGCCTGGCGCGGGCCAACCCCGCGGAGTTCTGGGCAAGGCGCGCCCGCAGCCTCCTGCACTGGTTCAAGCCCTGGGACGTGACCGACGCCTCGGATTTTTCCGTGCCGAAAGTATCCTGGTTTGAGGGCGGCCGCCTCAACGCCGCCTACAACTGCGTGGACAGGCACATCATTACCGACCACCGCAACAAGGCGGCGCTCATCTGGCAGGGCGAGCGCGAGATGGAGGTGCGCGCCTACACCTACCAGATGCTCTATAACGACGTCTGCCGAGTCGCCGCGGCGCTGGATGCGCTGGGCATCAGGAAGGGCGACCGCGTGGCCCTGTATCTCCCCATGATCCCGGAGCTTGTCATCGCCATGCTGGCCTGCGCGCGCCTCGGGGCCGTGCATACCAACATCTTCACGGGCTATGCCGAGGGCGCGGTGCAGGGGCGCATCCATGATTCCGGGGCCAAGGTGGTCATCACGGCCGACATGGTGATGCGCGGGGGCCAGCCCAAGCCGCTCAAGGCCAACCTTGACAGGATCCTCAACAACTGCCCTACCGTACAAAAGGTGGTGGTGGTCAACCGCACCAATGACAGCGTGAGCATGCTTAGGGGGCGCGACATCTGGTGGCAGGACTTCCTTGAGGATTTCACGGTGGACGCGGACTTTCCCTGCGTCTCCATGGACGCGCAGGACCCGCTCTTCATCCTGCACACCAGCGGGAGCACCGGGCGGCCCACCGGCGTCATCCATTCCACCGGCGGCTACCTCACCTATGCCGCGCACACCACGCAATGGGTCTTTGACCTCAAGGATACGGACGTCTACTGGTGTACGGCCGACTGCGGCTGGATCACCGGCCATACCTATCTCGTCTACGGGCCCCTGAGCCTCGGGGCCACCACCATCATGTTCGAGGGAACGCCCACCTGGCCCAAGCCGGACCGCTACTGGCGCATGGTGGAGAAATACCGCATCAACATCCTCTACACCGCGCCCACGGTGGTGCGCAGCCTCATGCGGCACGGGGTGGAGTGGGTGAGCAAGTATGATCTTTCTTCCCTGCGCATCCTGGGCTCCGTGGGCGAGCCCATGAATCCCGAAGCCTGGATGTGGTATCACACCCACATCGGCAAGGGCGAGCTGCCCATCGTGGACACCTGGTGGCAGACCGAGACCGGCGGCGTCATGATCTCCCCGCTGCCCTACGCCACGCACCTCAGGCCTGGCTCCGTCACCAAGCCCCTGCCCGGCATCGAGGCGGATATCCTCACCTCAGACGGCGCGCCCTGCGCCACGGGGGACGCCGGCAACCTCGTCTTTACGCGCTCGTGGCCCGGGCAGTTCATCGGCGTGTTCCAGAACGAGGACAAGTTCAAGAGTTATTTTGACCGCTTCCCGGGCAGCTATTTTTCCGGCGACGGCGCGCGGAAGGACGAGGAGGGCAATTACTGGATCCTCGGCCGCATGGATGACACCATCAATGTCTCCGGGCATCGCATCTCCACGGTGGAGATCGAGTCCGTTTTGGCGGCCCACGCGGCGGTGGGCGAGGCGGCCGTTGTGCCCATACCCCACAGCATCAAGGGCGAAGCCATCTATGCCTATGTGGCGCTCAGGGGCGAGGTGGACTGGACTGAGGAACTGCGCAACGAGCTGCGCGACTGGGTGCGGAAAAATATCGGCGCGCTGGCGAGCCCGGAGCGCATCCAGTTTGTGGAGAACATGCCAAAGACGCTTTCGGGCAAGATCGTGCGCCGCCTCTTGCGGAAAATCGCCTCGGGCGAAAAGCTGGAAAACCTCGGCGACACCTCCACCATCGCGCGGCCCGAAGTGCTGGAGGATATCCAGCGCGCCTGGCTGCGCCTGGAGGCCGGGCAACGCGAAAAATAAGGGCCGCCGGCAATGGCCTGGAGCCACAAGGAGCGAAAGCCCGTCAGGGATGCCGACGGGCTTTCACTTTTTACTCACGACCACGCCGGGTGCGGCATATGCGCGACCGGCGGCAGGTGGGCGCAGGCCGCGCCGGGCTCAAGAATCGCGCTGAAGTATCTCTTCGGTGGTGGTGAGGTTGCCGAAAGCGCCCACAATGTCCACGATATGCTCCTTCATGTCCTGCTCGTCAAAGCGGGCCGTGCGCTTGGCGCAGGTGGCGTCGGAAACGAAGGTGAAGTCATAGCCGCGGTGGTGGGCGTCGATCATGGTGGAAAGGCAGCACATGCTGGTCCCGTAGCCCGCGAGGATGATTTCCTCGTGGCGGTATTTGTCCACAAGGGCCTGGAACTCGCGGCTGGAAAAGCAGGAAAAGTTGGACTTCACCATGCTCTCCTCGCCTTCCCCCGGGCCGAAGCCGTCGATGAATTCCGCAAAGGGGCTGCCGTAGGCGAAGCACATGGAATTTTGCTCGTGGCGCATGTGGGCGATCTTCCAGCCATGCGCCCGCGCATGGGCCAGGAGTTTTTGCAGGTTTTCGAGCGAGGGGCCGATGGTCTCAAGATAGAAGGGGCGTCCCTGGGTCACATATTCCTTTTGCGCATCCACGATGACGAGCACTGGCATGACCGCTCCTTGGCAAGTATTTGTCGTCCCGGCACATCTCTCTGCGGAAACCGTACCGGAGAATCCCGGGAAATGAAAGGGACAAACCCCCTTCACGGCCGCTGGAGCGCCGCCCGGCACTTCGGCGCGGCCTCTCGGGCCTCCCGGTCAGGGCCGGTCTCCGATGGCCGCGGTGATCTGCGCCTCGCAGGCCAGCTTGCCGTCCACATAGGCGCGCGCGTCCATCTTGCAGAGCCGGAGCTTCATGCGCATGTTGCCGCACTCAAGGTCAAGGCGGTCGCCCGGCACTACCTGACGCCGGAACTTCACGCCGTCAAGGCCCGTGAAGAGGAAGAGCTTGCCTTCAAGATCGCCCATGTCAGCGGCGGCGAGAAGGCCGCCAGCCTGGGCCAGGGCCTCGAGGATGAGTACCCCGGGCATGATGGGCACGCCGGGAAAATGCCCCTGGAAAAAAGGCTCGTTGAAGGTGACATTCTTGTAGGCGCGGATATGCGAGCCGGGCACGCATTCCACCACCCGGTCCACGAGGAGGAAGGGGTAGCGGTGCGGCAGGAGGGACAGGATGCGCTGGATGTCCATGGTCTGCATGGCGGGGGAGGGAGTCTGGCTCATGGGTGTGCTCCGGGGCGGCGCAGGGCCGGGACTGGGTGACTGACAAAAAAGCCTCCCATGCGGGAGGCTTTGCATCCGAACCTATTTCTTGCCGCTCTTGTCGGTCTTTTCGGCCTTATCGCTCTTTTCCGGTTTTTTCTTTTCCTTGTAGAGCTTGTTGACCTCGGCGAGCACATCTTGGGTGAGGTCCATGGACTGGTCGGCGTAGAGCACGCCGCCGGCCGTCACGTCCACCACGAAGTTGAAGCCCTTGGCGCGGGCCACTTCATAGGTGGCGCTGAAGACGAGGGTCACCATGTCCTGACGCAGCTTGACCTCGTCCTGCTCCACCTTGCGCAGGAAGTTACGGGTCTTCTGGTCCATTTCCTGCTTGGCGCGGATGAAGGCGAGCTTCTTCTCCTCGCTGGCCTTGGGATTCTTGAGGGCCTCGGCCTGCTTCTTGAGGGCCTCGCCCTGTTTTTCCAAATTGGCCCGCTCCTTGCCGTACTTGGCTTCCATCTGCTCCTTGGCGGCCTTGGCGGGGTCGCTTTGCGTGGCCACCGTCTGCATGTCCACCACGCCAATCTTAGCGGGGGGGACGGAAGAGGCGTCCGCGGCGAGGGCGGGCCCCGACATGAGCAGGCAGGCGGCAAGGAAGCTCAGAACACTCTTGCGCATGGAAGTTCTCCTTAAAAAATGGCCCGGGGCGCAGTGCCCCGCAGGCGGATGCCGAATCATCCGGCGCGAAAAACGCGCGCAACGCGCGCAAGCCAATGCTGGCGTGCGACGCTGGGCGCGCATGGCTGCAAACGGCGGCTACATAGCATCAGATGCCGTGCCAGTCAAGGAATTATCTGCGGTGCGGCGTTGGAGAAGCCTGTCCCTGTAGGCGAGAATGCCTTCGGCGAGGCCTTCCGCGAGGGCATGGCGGTAGGCTGCCTTGCCGAGGTTGCGCGCCTCGGCCCTATTGGTGCAATAGCCCACTTCCACGAGGATAGCGGGCATTTGCGCGCCCAGAAGCACATGGAATGGCGCGGACTTCACGCCATTGTTGCGCACTTCATATTCCCGCCGCTTGAGCCGGAAGAGGGAGAGGCGCTGAATGTCGGCGGCGAGCCGGCGCGATTCCTCCACGCGCGCGTTGAGCATGACGTCCGCGAGCATACACTGCATGTCGCTGAGGCGGCGGTCGCTGCCCGCGTTTTCCAGCGGGGCCACCCGGGCGGCCTGCGGGTTGCTGGCAAGGTCGAGGTAGTAGGTCTCGAAGCCGTTTACCTGCGGGTTTTCGCTCGCATTGACATGGATGGACACGAAGAGGTCCGCCCGCTCGGCATTGGCCCTGCGCGTGCGCTCGCTCAAGGAGACGGACATGTCCTTGCGGCGGCTGTAGGCCACCTCGAGGCCGTTGGCCTCAAGCAGGCG
>CAMWTD010000168.1 GCA_947177085.1 uncultured Desulfovibrio sp. | reverse complement strand
GGCAGCGCGCGGCCCCCAAAAATCGCGAGGTTCCAAGTCGAAAAAAACTTAGCGGCAACGATATTCCGCAAAAAACATGAGTTGTTTTTGACTTATTGCGCAAAAATGACTCATGCATGTACGGTGAACGCCCCATGTGAAGAAAATGCTCCAGGCCGGGCGTCTGCCGGGGAGGGATAGGGCAAGGCGGCTTGCAGGCCCCGCATCAACCGAGGCGGATGATCATGGCCCCGGCCATGACAAGCAGGATGGCCAGCAGCCGGAGCGCGGTGAGCCGCTCGCCGAGGAAGACGACGGCCATGATCATGCCGAAGATGACCGAGGTCTCGCGCAGGGCCGCCACAAGGGCAATGGGCGCGAGGGTCATGGCCCAGATGGCGATGCCGTAGGAGCCGAGCCCGCACAGGCCGCCGGAAAGGCCGGGCACGGCGCGACGCCTCAGATAGCGCAAATAGTCGCGTCCGTAGCGCGCGAGCACATAGATATGGAGGGGAAAGATATTGAGGAAAAAAATCCAGCAGGTATAGCTCACGCTGTCGCCGGAAAGGCGCGCGCCGTAGCCGTCGGCCAGCGTGTAGCCCATGATGACGAAGGAGGTGCGCAGGGAATAGAGCACCCCCTTGAGGCTGCCCTTGTGGGCCAGCTTTTGCTCCAGCGCCAAGGTGAGGATGCCGGAACAGAGCAGGATGACGCCGCCCCAGCCCGCGAGGCCAAGGGGCACGCCGAGCAGGCAGAGGGCCAGCGCCGTGAGCATGGGGGCCGTGCCGCGCATGATGGTGTACCCGAGGGTGAGGTCGGCCACGCGGTAGGCCGCGGCAATGCAGAGATAATAGGTGAGGTGGCAGCAACAGGAAAGCGCGAGAAAACCCCAGGCCGCCCTGTCCGGGAAGGGAAAGAAGGGCAGCAGAAACATGGCCCCGAGGCCCCCGCCGAGGGCGTTCATGGCGGTTTCGTAGAGCTTGTTCTCGCCGCCCTTGACGATGATGTTCCATGTGGCGTGCAGAAAGGCCGCGCCGAGCACAAGAAGGATGACTGTACCGGACATGCTGCCCTCCGCGCGGCGCTCCCGCTTCCCGGGCCCGGGGGGCCTGCGGGCGGGACGGCCTTATTCCTTTCCGTTCTCCGTCGCCAGATGCCGCCGGGCCGAGCGCACGGTGTTCTGCATCAGCATGGCGATGGTCATGGGGCCCACGCCGCCGGGGACCGGGGTAATCCTGCCCGCCACTTCGCGCGCGGCCGCAAAGTCCACATCGCCCGCAAGGATGGCCTTGCCCGTCTTTTCATTGAAGCCCACGCGGTTCACGCCCACATCGATGACCGTGGCCCCGGGCTTGATCCAGTCCGCCTTGACGAGGCCGGGCACGCCCGCCGCCACGATGAGCACGTCGGCCCGGCGGCAATGGGCGGCGAGGTCGCGCGTGCGCGTATGCGTCAGCGTGACCGTGGCATTGCCGCCCGGGCCCTTTTGGCCCAGCATGACCGAAAGGGGCTTGCCCACGATGTTGGAGCGCCCCACGATGACGGCTTCTGCCCCGTCGAGCGGGACGCCGGAGCGCACGAGCATTTCCTGGATGCCCGCGGGCGTGCAGGGCCGGAACGTCACGGCCTCGCCGCCGATGAGCAGGTTGCCGAGATTGACGGGATGGAAGCCGTCCACGTCTTTCCCTGGGTCGATGGCGTTGAGCACGCGCGTTTCGTCGATGTGCTTCGGCAACGGCAACTGCACGAGGATGCCGTGGATGTCCGGGTCGGCGTTGCAGCGCTCGATAAGGGCCAGGAGCTCGGCCTCGCTGATGTCCGCCGGGCGGTTCTCCTGCACCTCGTGGAAGCCGAGCTCGTGCGCCGTGCGCGCCTTGCGGGCGACATAGCTCACGGAGGCGGGATCCTCGCCCACGAGGATGGTGACAAGGCCGGGGGCCTTGCCGTGCTGTTCCCGCATTTGGGCCACTTCTTCGCGCAAGCCCTCGAGAAGGGCGCGGCTCATGGCCACGCCGTCGATGATCGTTGCAGACATGGATCTCCTGTGAATCAACGCTGGTGCGGCCCGCTCAAGGGGCGGCTAGAAAATCCCCTTGACCCGGCCTGTCTCGGTATCCACATCCACGCGCCGGAAGGCCGGGTTGGAACCCGTGCCCGGCATGAGGGTGATCTTGCCGGAAACGGGCACCACAAAGCCCGCGCCGCCATAGATGAGCACGTCGCGGATCTTGAGCCGCCAGCCCTTGGGCGCGCCCTTGAGATTGGGGTCGTCGGAGAGGGAAAGGTGCGTCTTCACCATGCACAGGCCGAGCTCGTCGGCGTCCTCGCGCTTCTGGATATTTTTGAGCTTGGCCTCGGCCTCGCCGGAAAAGTCCACGCCGTCCGCTCCATAGATTTCGCGTGCCACGAGCTCGATGCGCTCCTTGAAGGGCATGTCCCAGCTATAGAGAGGCTTGAACGCCGTCTTATCGTTACAGGCGTCCATGACCGCGTCGGCCAGCTCCAGCGCCCCATCGCCTCCCAGCTCCCAGTGCCGCGAGAGGGCGACCCGCGCCCCGGCCGCTTCACAGAGCTCGCGCACCTTGGCGATCTCGGCCCCGGTATCGGTCACAAAGGCGTTGATGCAGACAACCGGGGAGACGCCGGATTTCTTGACGCTTTCGATATGGTGCAGAAGGTTGCAGCAGCCTGCCTCCACGAAGCCCACATTTTCTTCCGAATATTCGCAGGGCAGCGACCGCCCCGGCACGGGCACGGGCGCGCCGCCGTGGCTCTTGAGGGCGCGCACGGTGGCCACCACCACGGCGGCGTCCGGCGCTAGGCCGCTGTAATGGCACTTGAGGTTCCAGAACTTTTCATAGCCGATGTCCGCGCCGAAGCCGGACTCCGTGACGTGATAGTCGCTGAGCTTGAGGCCCACGCGGTCGGCGATGACCGAGCTCTGGCCGATGGCGATATTGGCGAAGGGCCCGGCATGGACAAAGACGGGCTGGCCCTCGATGGTCTGGATGAGGTTGGGGTTGATGGCCTCCGCCATCCAGGCTGTCATGGCCCCGTCCACCTCAAGATCGGCCGTGGTGACAGGCTTGCCCGCGCGGTCATAGGCCACGATGATCCTGCCCATGCGCCGCCGCATGTCCGCAAGGTCGCGCGAGATGGCGAGGATGGCCATGACTTCGCTCGAGACCGCGATGTCGAAGCGCGAGCGCATCATGAAGCCGTCCGACTTGCCGTTCACCCCGTCGATGCCGGTGATGATGTTGCGCAGCTCCTGGCAGCAGAAATCCATGACCCAGCCCATGTTCACATTGGTGGGGTCGATGTTGAGGCGCGGCATCTTGGAAAGCGCGAGCAGCTTCTCGTCGTCGTAGTTGCGTTCATGCTGCATCCGCGAGGTGAGGGCGACCATGGCGAGATTGTGCGCGTTCATGACCGCGTTGATGTCGCCCGTGAAGCCGAGGGAATACTGCGTCAGCGGGATGCACTGCGAAAGGCCGCCCCCGGCGGCCGAGCCCTTGACGCCCATGGTGGGGCCGCCGGAAGGCTGGCGGATGGCCGCGGAGGCGCGCTTGCCGCGCTTGCCCAGCCCCTGCACGAGGCCGATGGTGGTGGTGGACTTGCCCTCGCCGAGCGGCGTGGGCGTGATGGCCGTGACGTCGATATACTTGCCGTTGGGGCGGTCGCCCAGGCGGTCGAGCACCTTGCGGAAGTCCACCTTGCCCATGTAGTGCCCGTAGGGCAGAAGCTCGCTTTCCTCCAGCCCCAGGTCGCGGCCGATCTGGGAGATGGTCTTCATGGTCTTTTCGGCTTCCTGCGCGATTTCCCAGTCGGCATGGGCTTTGGGATCCAGCATGGTCTTCTCCTCGGGGGCTGTGGGGGCGGCCCTGCGCGCCGCTCTCGCGGAAAAATGGTTCGGGGCCTGCCCTCCCGCGCCAGGCAGGCCGGGCAGGCCCCGGGCGGCTAGATCTTTTCCAGCTTGTATTCGCGCGTGCCGAGGCCGATGGCCTCGCCATAGCTCAACTGTACTTCGCCCCTGGTGTGCGGCCAGCGGGCGGTGAACTTGTCCGTCTTGGCGTCGGCGATCTTGGGGTCAAAGGCCGGGGCCTTGTTCACGAGGTCGAAGCAGGCCTGGTCCAGGGCCACCGGATCCGTGGAAGCCAGGATGCCGATGTCGGGCACGAGGGGCATGTCGCTCCAGCCCACACAGTCACAGTCCGGCGTGACGTTGAGGACGAAATTGATGTAACAGATGTGCTTCTGCTTGCCCTTGACCACGCCGTAGGCGTATTCGGTGAGGCGCTCCACAAAGGGCACCATCTCGGAGCTCCAGTCGATGCTGATGGCCTTGTTGGGGCGCACCGGGCAGACGGTGATGCACTCGAAACAGCCGATGCAGCGGCTCACGTCCACATGGCTCTTGCCGTTGACGAGGGAGAGCGCCTTTTGCGGGCACACCTTGACGCAGCGGCCGCAGCCCACGCAGAGGGAGTCGTCAATCTGCACATGGACGCCGTGCTGGTCGCGCTTGCCGGCCACGGAAGCGCCGCCCATGGCGAGGTTCTTGATGGCCCCGCCGAAACCGGCCATCTCATGCCCCTTGAAGTGGGAGAGCACCACCATGGAGGGCACGCGGCGGATGGCGGCGGCGATGCGCACATCCTTGAAGTGCTTGCAGTTGATGCGCACGGGCACGTCCTCCTCGCCGTAGAGGCCGTCGGCGATGATGACGGGCGCGCCCACGGTCTCGGGCGTGAAGCCGTGAAGGTAGGCGGTGTGGAGATGGTCCACGGCATTGTGGCGCGTGCCTGAATACAGGGTGGTGGTGTCCGTGAGGAAGGGCTTTACGCCCGCGGCCTTCATCTTGTCCACGGCCACGCGCGCGAACATGGGCTTGATGTGGGTGTCGTTGCCGTATTCGCCGAAATGGATCTTGACGGCGGCGAGGTCATTGCGTTTGAGGACCTTTTTCAGTTGCAGCGCGTCGCAGCGCCGGCCACCCTTGGCCACATTTTTTTGTGCAAGGGGCGGGGGGGGCTGGCGGGGGGCGGGGGGGGG
>CAMWTD010000167.1 GCA_947177085.1 uncultured Desulfovibrio sp. | reverse complement strand
CTGCTTAAAAAGGTGAAGAAAGATGACCTCATTATTTGCGCCGAGCTTTCACGCCTGGGGCGCAATCTCTTCATGATTATGGAAATCCTCAATCTGTGCATGAGCCGGGAATGCAAGGTGTGGACAATCAAGGATAACTATCGGCTCGGCGAGGACATCCAGAGCAAGGTCCTGGCCTTTGCCTTCGGCCTCTCAGCCGAGATCGAGCGCAATCTTATTAGTCAGCGGACGCGGGAGGCCCTGGCTCGTAAACGTGCTGAGGGGGTGGTGCTGGGGCGACCCAAAGGGCGCAAGTCCAGCAAGGTAAAGTTGTCTGGACAGGAGGAGACCATTCGGACGCTCCTGCAAAGAAAGGTGCCGAAAACAAAAATTGCCAAAATTTTTGGGGTAAACCGCATGACCGTTGATTCGTTCATCCGGCAGCGCGTCCTGAAGGCAGGGGAATGCTGAGTTCCCCGCTGGCTTCGGCGGCCCATTGTCGTAAAAGCGGCCCCACAGATTTGTTGAGCCATAAAATTTTTTCAAAAATTTTATCAAATCGGTGGGACAGAGTGTGAGGCAGATTTTCCACAAATAAGAAAGAGGTGCATGCTCACTCATCAATATCTAATATCCCCCACAAGCCACAATACCGACGCCGCCCCGGCCAAGCTTAATGTCTTGCTTGTTTGGGGGCGTCCGTTGCCCCGGCAGATACCCAGGAACCGCTAGACTCCGTCCCCAATTTCACCGCCATCCGCGTGCAGGCAGGCGTGCTGAAGCCGATGGAATGAGATTCCGGGACGTTAAACAACCATGACCGTCGAAAGCCTTGCGCTTCCGGCGGTCATGGCGTTTTCAAAAGGCTGGGGCCGGGCTGTCCTCGGCTCCCTTACTGGTAGGACTGCACCTTTGCCAGAAGCTCGTTGCCGTCGATTTCACCGCTATAGCGCCACACTTCCTGGCCGTTCTTGTAGATAATGAAGGTAGGCACGCCGTCCACGCGATTCTCGTGCGCCGTGGCGGTGTTCTGGTCAATATCGAGCTGGAGGACAGGCGTGGACGGGCCGAGCGCCGCTTTCACCTTGTCCACGACGGGCATCATCTTCTGGCAATGGGGACACCAGGTTGCAAAAAACTCCACCAGGACGACCGGGGCCTCGTTGATGGCTGCTGAATAGGTCATAACTCCTCCTGAGGAAAACATCCAAAACGGGGCACGGGATGCCAGGCCCCCAAGGGTCCGCTAATGGAGCACGCGCGGCTGTTCCCGGGCCTTCTTTAGACCTTATCCCACTTCCCGTTCCGGCTCAAGCCGCCCTTGTGCCCTTGCTGCGCCCGCGCAGCCGGGCTTGCGCCACGGCGGGATTTGGAGGATACTGCGAGGCCAAAGCAAAGGGAGTGCAGCATGTCGGACATCAAAAAAGTCGTTCTTGCCTATTCCGGGGGCCTGGATACCTCCGTCATCCTCAAATGGCTCATCGTCACCTATGGCTGCGAGGTCATCACCGTCACCGCGGACCTCGGCCAGCCCGAAGACCTTGCGGGCGTGGAAGAAAAGGCCCTGCGCACCGGCGCATCCAAGGCATATGTGCTCGACTTGCGGGAGGAGCTCGCGCGCGACTTCATCTTCCCCATGAACCGCGCCGCCGCGCGCTATGAAAACCGCTACATGCTCGGCACGTCCATTGCCCGGCCCTGCATCACCAAGGCGCTCATCGAGGTGGCCCGCGCCGAGGGCGCGGACGCCATTGCCCACGGGGCCACGGGCAAGGGCAATGACCAGGTGCGCTTCGAGTTCGCCGCCAAGGCCCTCGCGCCGGACATCAGGGTCATCGCGCCCTGGCGCGAGTGGGACCTCATGTCGCGCACGGCGCTCAACGCCTTTGCCGAAAAGCACGGCATCCCCATTTCCAAGGGGGCGAAGCGCTACAGCATGGACGCCAACATGCTGCACACGAGCTTCGAGGGCAGCGAGCTGGAAGACCCGGGCAACGCGCCGCACGAATCCTGCCACGAGCGCTGCGTGCCCGTGGAGCTGGCCCCGGACACGCCGGAAATCATCGAAGTGGGTTTCGAAAAGGGCAACCCGGTCTCGGTCAATGGCGAACGCCTCTCGCCGTATGAAATCATCCGTACCCTCGCCGAGATGGCCGGCCGCAACGGCATCGGCCGCGACGACATGGTGGAGAACCGGTATGTGGGCATGAAGTGCCGCGGCGTCTACGAAAACCCGGCGGGAACCCTGCTCTTCGCCCTCCACCGCGACCTCGAAGGCATCTGCATGGACCGCGAAATGCTCGCCATTCGCGACATGCTGGCCGTGCCCTACTCCCACGCCGTCTACAACGGCTATTGGTTCTCGCCCGAGCGCGAGGCCATGCAGGCCTTTTTCGACAAGTCGCAGGAAAACGTCACCGGCATCGTGCGCGCCAAGCTCTACAAGGGCGGCGTGTGGCCGCTGGCCCGCACCTCGCCGACCTCGCTCTTCTCCGAGGATCTCGCCACCTTCGAGGGCGGCAATTACGACCACAAGGATGCCGCGGGCTTCATCCGCCTCAACGGCCTGCGCCTCGGCCTCTTCGCCGCCGTGCGCGACCGCGCGGGCAAATAGGGGGGACGATGCCGGCGCACACCAACAGCACCTGGGGCGGCCGTTTCAGCGCTGGCCCGGCCGAAGCCGTGGCAGCCTATACGGACTCGCAGCACTATGACCGCGCCCTCTGGGAACAGGACATCCGTGCCTCCAAGGCCCATGCCCGGATGCTGGGGCGGCAGGGCGTCCTCACCGCGGACGAGGCCGCCCGCATCATCGAGGGGCTGGACGCGGTGGGAGAAGAAATCCGCGCAGGGACCTTCACCTGGCAGCCCGCGCTGGAAGATGTGCACATGAATATCGAGGCCCGGCTCACCGAGCTCATCGGCGACGCGGGCAAGAAGCTCCACACCGGGCGCAGCCGCAACGACCAGGTCGCCCTCACGTTCCGCCTTTTCGTGGCGGACGCGCTGGAGGGCTGGCGCAAGGGACTCGTGGCCCTCTGCGAGGCGCTTGTGCGCCGCGCCGCCGAGCACCGGCAGGACATACTGCCCGGCTATACCCATCTCCAGCCCGCGCAGCCCGTGAGCCTCGCCCAGCATTTGCTCGCCTATGCCTGGATGTTCCGGCGTGACGCCGGGCGGCTTGGCGACACACTCAAGCGTGTGCGCGTCTCCCCCCTGGGCGCGGCCGCCCTGGCGGGAACCACCTACCCGCTGGACCCGCAAGCTGTGGCGGACGAAGTGGGCTTTGCGGGCATCCTCGCCAATTCCATGGACGCGGTTTCGGACCGGGATTTCGTGCTCGAGGCGCTGTTTGACGCCGCCACCATCATGATGCACCTTTCGCGCCTTTGCGAGGAGATCGTGCTCTGGGCGAACCCGGCCTTCGGCTTCGTGCGCCTGCCGGACGCCTTTTCCACGGGCTCGTCCATCATGCCGCAAAAAAAGAACCCCGATGTGGCGGAGCTCATGCGCGGCAAGACGGGACGCGTCTATGGCGCGCTCATGGGCCTCCTCACGGTGATGAAAGGCTTGCCGCTGGCCTATAACCGCGACATGCAGGAAGACAAGGAAGGCTTCCTGGACGCCAATGCCACGGTGTCGGCCTCCCTCTCCATCATGGCCGCCATGCTCGGCGAGCTTGTCTTCCGCACGGAGCGGATGCGCGAAGCATGCACCGCGGGCTTCCTCAACGCCACGGAACTTGCCGACTACCTCGTGGCGCAGGGCGTGCCCTTCCGGGAGGCGCACCACGTCACCGGGCAGGCCGTGGCGGCGGCCGAGCGGGAAAACAAGGGCCTCGAGGATCTGACCCTGCCCGAACTTCAGGCGCTCTCTCCGCGCATCGGCGACGATGTGTACAGGGTGCTCCAGTGCGCCGCCGCCGTGGAGCGCCGGGAAACACCCGGGGGAACCGGGCCGCGCTCCGTTGGGCGTCAGTTGGAGGCCCTGCGCCGCTGGCTCGAGACCGTCTCCATACAGGCGGACACCTGATGGCCGGCGCCGCTCGGGATGAAGGCGCGGCCCCTGCGCCGCCGCCGTGGCCCGAATGGCTCATGGCCGCCCGGGTGGCGGACAGCGCCGTCGCGGCAGCCTATGAGGCAACAGCGTCGCGCTTTCGCGCGGCCCTCAAGACCGGGCTTGCGCTGGCCCATTTCCACTTCGGCGAGAGCGCGTCGCGCCGTGACGAAACCGAAACTAGCGGCCGCCTGGGCTTTCAGCGCGCATCTTCCCGCGCTCCCGCGCCCTGGGCGCTCCTCATCCTTTCCCCGGCCTATGCCGCCGCGGCCCGGCTCACCGCCGCCTGCGCCGCCGCCCTGCTGGCGGGCGTGCCACATGTGGCCGCCCTTTCCCCCGGGGGAGCCCCGCGGCAGCAAGCCCTTGTCAGCCTCGAACTCAGCGGCGTGGAGGATATTTTTTCTCCCGCGCCGGGCCGCGTGACCGCGTTGCTTGACGAGCTTGCCGCGCGACCCGGCCCCCCCGGCCGCGTGGTTCTTCTCCACGAGGGGTTCCATGACGGGGAGCAGGACGACATGGCGCAGCGCAGCCGCGCCCATGGCCTGCCCTGCTATTCGGAACGCCGGCCCCCGCGTCTGCGTGTGGAGGCTGGCGCGCGCATCGACCGGAAGGTTCTCGCTTTCGCCCACGGCGGCGAGGAGGCCCTTGCGGCAGCCCTTGCGGCTTGTGGCCCTGCCGACGCCGTGTTTCGCCCTGAAGGGGCACCGCTCATGCCCGCGCAGGATGCGCCCCTGACGCTCGGCCCCGGCTGCGAGGGCTTCTGGCTGCATCCCGGGCTGACGCCAGAATTTTTTACTGTTTCCCGACAGGCATTTGCCCCCTGGCCCTCCCGGGATTTCGCCCCCGACGCATCCTGAACCGCGCCACGGCGCAACGGAGGCCCCGCCATGCCCCCTGCCGCAGACACGCGCCCCGCATCCTCCCAAAAGCCCGACAGCCCGGATCTTCGCGCCGTCCGGCGCATCCGCAACCTGGGCATCATCGCCCATATCGATGCGGGCAAGACCACCCTCACC
>CAMWTD010000166.1 GCA_947177085.1 uncultured Desulfovibrio sp. | reverse complement strand
CAACGCGGGCATCCAGAGGCAGAGGACGGCCACGCACATGACCGAAAGCTGGAGGCTGAGGTCGAAGAGGCTCAGCGGGTCGGCGAGCACGATGCAGCCGAGCGCGGCAAAAAGGGCGTCCAGCGCCGTTGCCGTGCGCTCCCTGAGGAGCCACAGGGTCATGAAGCCGAGCATACAGGCGGCGCGCACAAGCGAGGCCGGGGCATTCCCGAGCCAGAGATAGGCCAGCGCCGGGGGCAGGCTCGCCAGCGCCACCCACACGGAGCGCGCCCGGAAGAGGTAGATGCCGGGCTTGAGCCGCGCCAGCACAAGGATGCTGAAGAGCCCGATGAGCCCGGCGAGGGCGAGGTGCTGCCCCGAAAGGGCAAGGCTGTGCGCGAGGCCAGCGGCGGAAAAGACCTCCATGGTGTCATGGCTCAGGAAGGAGCGGTCCCCGAAGAGCAGCGCCGGGACGATGGCCCTCGCCTGCGGCAGGGGGTCTCGGCGCGGCCCCTCCGGCAGGAGCGCGCTAAGCAGGTCCCGGCGCAGTGCCTCGCGCAGGCGCGCGGCAGCGCTCCCCTCGCCGGCGAAGTCGGGCTCGCCGCTCCACGCCCGGCTCCACAGCCGCCAGTATACGCCTTGCGCGGCCCACCCGGCTTCCTGCCCCGGCTCCGGGGCGTTGGCAAAGCCGCGCAGGGGGACGGGGCGGCGGCTCACGCAGAGCCTTTGCCCGGCAAGCGGCCAGAAGGCCGGCTCATCCCATGTCCAGGCGCAATAGCCCGCCAGGGCCTCGCCCCCGGCCTCGGGGCGCACATCCTCGAGGATGACGCGCACCCGCCCGTCCGTGAGGCCCTGCACATGGCGCGCCACGCCGCAGACGCGCGGGGCCTGCGCCCGACCCCCGCCCTCGTGGGATGTCATCCACGCGGGTTCGGGCGCGGGAGAACGCAGCGGCGCAAGCTGCCACATGCCAACCCCAAGCCCGGCGGCGCAGAGGACGAAGGCCATAAGGGCGCGCCCGGGCGTCCTGAAGCGGCGGTCGGCGAGAAGGAGCAGGAGCGCGGCGCACAGGCCTTCCACGGGCCAGAGCGCGGCGAGGATGCCCGCGCAGAAAAGAAGCAGGCCCACCTGCCACACCAGCGGCGGCGAAAGCGGCGGGGCGCGCATCGTGTCCCCGGATCAGGCCAGTTCGCGCGCCATGTCCCTTTCCTCGGCACGGCGCTTGAGGGTCTCCCGGTGGTCGTGGAGCTTCTTGCCCCGGCCGAGGGCGATTTCCACCTTGATCTTGCCGCGGCTGAAATAGAGGCGCACGGGCACGACGGTGAGGCCCTTCTGGGCCACGGTTCCCGCAAGACGGCCGATCTCGCGCGCGTGGAGAAGCAGGCGGCGGGGCCTGTCCGGGTCCTGCTGGGCATAGCCCGCATTGGCGTAAGGGGCCACATGGAGCGAGACGAGCCACGCCTCGCCCTGGCGGAACTCCACATAGCTGTCGATGAAGTTCACCTTGCCCGCGCGTATGCTCTTGACCTCGGGCCCGGTCAGGGAAATTCCAGCCTCCAGGAATTCCGAGAGCTCATAGAGATGACGCGCCTTCTTGTTGACGGCAATGGCCGCGGAGGGGGTTTTCTTGCTCATGGCGTCCCGGGTGTTGCGTGATTGGTTGCGAGGAAGGAAAGCTCCTGCCCGAGGGCGCGGCGCAGGCGCTCGTGGATGACCTGACGGCTCGTGGCCGCGTCGGGCAGGGTGAGCACCGTGTGGACCAGCTCGGCGCAGCCGTCCGCATCGAGCTTGCGCAGCATGTGCTTGATGCCGGGCACAAAGCGCGGCGCTGCCGAAAGGGCGTCGATGCCCATGCCGAGCAGCAGGGCCACGCCGTAGGGATCGGCCGCGAATTCCCCGCAGACCGAGACCGGGATTCCCTCGCGGTGGGCCGCGTCCACCACCTGCTTGAGCGATCGCACCGCCGCGGGGTGCAGGGGCTCGTGCAGATACGCCACATGGCGGTTGTTGCGATCAATGGCCATGAGGTAGTGGATGAGGTCATTGGTCCCGACGCTGAAAAAATCGCACTCGCGCGCCAGGCTGTCCGCCGTGAGCACGGCGGCCGGCGTCTCCACCATGACGCCCAGGGGCAGGCGGGCGGCATGGGCCAGACCTTGCGCCGCGAGTTCGTGCCTGAGCTCGTGGAGGATGCGGCGCACGCCGCGCACCTCGCGGCAATCCGTGATCATGGGCAGCATGAGCGCCACGTTGCCCGTGGCCCCGGCGCGGAGCAGCGCGCGGAGCTGGGTGCGGAACATGTCCTCATGGGCGAGGCAGAAGCGGATGCCGCGCAGCCCAAGGGCCGGGTTTGGCTCGCGCAGGGCCGCGTGCGCGGCAAGGGCCTTGTCCGCGCCCACGTCCAGCGTGCGGAAGATGACCGGCAGCGGGGCCACGCGGGCGGCCACGGCCGCATATTCGGCGAAAAGCTCCTCCTCGCCGGGGAGCTCCCGGCCGAGATAGGAAAATTCCGTGCGGTAGAGGCCCACCCCGTCCGGTCCCAGGGCGGGAAGGTCGTCAAGTTCCCTCGCGTTCTCCAGATTGGCGCGCACGGACACGCGCACGCCGTCCCGGCTTTCGGCGGGGAGCACGGCCGCCGCCCGGGTCTCAAGCTCAAAACTTTCGTAGGCGGCCTTCCGTTTATGGTAGGCGGCAAGGTCCGCCTCGTCAGGCGCAAGCAGCACGCGGCCGGAAAGCCCGTCCACGATGACGTTTTCGCCGTCCCGAGCCGCCTCCGGCAGGCCCGTGACGCCCGTGAGCGCGGGCACGCGCAGGCTGCGCGCAAGGATGGCCGTGTGCGAGGTGGGGCCGCCCTCGGCGGTGAGGATGCCAAGGATGCTTGCGGTGTCAAGCTCCATGACGTCGGCCGGGGAAAGGTCCTCGGCCGCGAGGATGCCCGCGGAAGCGTCGCCTCGCGGGGCCCCCTCGCCGCGCAGGGCCTCGGCGAGGCGCAGGCCCATGGCGCGCACATCCTGCGCCCGGTCGCGCAGGTAGGGGTCGTCCATGCCGCGGAAGAGTTCGCACAGCTCCTCCACCGTCTCCTCAAGAGCCCAGGCGGCGCAAATCTTGCGGTGGCGGATGCGGGCGAGCGCCGTGCCCATGAGGCGCGGGTCGCTCGCG
The DNA here is from genome assembly GCA_947177085.1 of uncultured Desulfovibrio sp. GTDB lineage: Bacteria > Desulfobacterota > Desulfovibrionia > Desulfovibrionales > Desulfovibrionaceae > Desulfovibrio. The sequence goes on along the minus strand of CAMWTD010000166.1, from coordinate 1,924 downwards.
AGCTCCATCTGGGCCGTCACGATTTCGCCATAATCGGCCAGGGCCGGCGGCAGCCCGGCCAGGGTTTTTTCCAGTCCCGCGCGCACCGCGGCCACGGCCCGGCGCAGGGTTTCCTCCTCGGCGGGGATGTCCTCGACCGCTATATGGCGGCGCTCGCCGCTTGATGCGCCGTGCAGCCGGCGGATGGCCCCCAGCGCGAGCCCGGGTGAGACGGGGATGCCGTAGATGACCGCGCGCGCCATGTCATTCCTGCATGTCGGCGAGCACAGCGCCGAGGTCGAGCAGGGCCTCGCGCGCGTCCTCGCCATTGGCGAGCAGCAGCACCTGCGCATTGGCCCCGGGGGCCAGCGAGAGCAGGTCAAGCATGCTCTTGGCGTCGGCCTCCCCGGTCTCAGTGATGCAGCGGATGTCCGAGGAGTACCGGCGCGCCGCCTTGGCAAGCCGCGCGGCCGGGCGCGAATGCAGGCCGCCGCGCAGGTTGAGGATGAGGTTCAGGGCGAGGCCCCGGGGCGTCTCGCGGATGGAATGGGGCATGTCGGTGTCTCCGCCGCCATCTTACATGGAGAGGGCGCGGGCGTCCACGGGGGGAGAGGACAGTGGCGAGGGGCCATTCCTCTTTTTTACGGTTCGTTCCGTTCGGCGGAAAGTCGTTTTCTTTCCTCGTCCACCATGTCAAAAAATCTGGACGTTGGAACGCCAAGCGCCTCACAAATCGCATACATCGTCGTCACGGTAGGATTTCTCCTGCCTTTGGTGATGCCGCGCACATAGCCCGCCTGCAGGTCCGCGAAGTCGGCGAGGGCTGTTTTTGTCAGCTTCCGCTCTTTGCGCAGTCGTTCCACGGTATTTGCCAAGGCTTCCAGAAGGTGGGGGCAGGCTTTCATGCCGCGAGCGTACCCAACGGATTGACAAAAAATCGGTACTATCGTAACTGTCTCAAAAAAACAGGTACGATAGTACCGTAAGTACGAGGTAATTCCCGGAAGGAGGGAGCATCCATGCTGAAAATGTAGCGCTGGAGGGCCGGGTCATGCGGTCCGGCGGGGCATCACGGGGAAGGCCCACTGCGCCCGGCCTTGGAGTCGGACAAAATTATTCCTGCCGTGGAGGGGATTTCCCTGACACGGCACATCCACGAAGGGAGGAAACCATGTTCAGGAAAACAGTTCTTGCGTTGGCGCTCGTCCTTGCGTTCGCCCTGCCCGCGGCTGCCGCGGACAATGGCTTTAAGTGGGCCTGAAGTGCATCGACTCCATCCAGAGCACGGGCCAGATTTCCAAAAACTCAAACCTGTCGCCCATTTTTGACATCAGCGACTCCACGCAGAACACCGTCGGCGGCGTGTTCATCGGCCATGACTTCTCTCCCGTGCGCCAGATTCCCGTGCGCGCGGAAATCGAGTACGCCATCCGCTCCAATGCCGCCACTTCCTGAGACGTTAAGTGGCCGGAAGGGGTTTCGGGCGACCTCAAGGGCCAGTGGAATCTCCAGACGCTCTTCCTCAACGCCTACTGGGATTTCCACAATGACACCGCCTTCACCCCCTATGTGGGCGCGGGCAGCGGCATGGGCTTTATCGAAAGCAAGTATGAGCCTTCCTTGGAGGTCAACGGTCAGTCCGCTAGCGACACCTTCAACGACATGCAGACGGTCCTTGCCTGGAATGTGGGCGCGGGGGTGGCCTATGCCATCACCGACAATCTCTCCGCCGATCCCGCCTACCGCTTCGTGGGCCTTGGCTATCACGAGACGGAAAAGACCATCTACGGCCAGGAATACAAGATCGGCATGGCCCCCTACGCCAACGAATTCAGCCTCGGCATCCGCTATACTTTCTAGTCCGGCGTAGCCCGGCTGACGCTTCCGGGCCCCCCCGCCCGCCGCGGGCGCTTATAATCACCGCCGCGCCCCCGAAACGCCGCAA
>CAMWTD010000165.1 GCA_947177085.1 uncultured Desulfovibrio sp. | reverse complement strand
AATGGGTCTGGCCCGAAAGAGCTCCCGCGGGAGCTCTTTCGGGCCAGACCCATTTGGCGGCTTTTCCTCCCGGCCGCGCCGTGGCAGGGATGTGGAGGCGGAGCTGCCGCTCACCCTTGAAGAAGCCATGCGCGGAGGCAAGCGCACCGTCACCCTCCAGATGCCCAAGGGGCCCAAGACCCTCGAAGTCAATGTGCCGGCTGGCGTGCGCGATGGCGCGAAGCTCAGACTTTCCGGGCAGGGCGACCCATCCCCCAGCGGCGGCACGCCGGGCGACCTCTTTCTCCGCATCCGTTATGAACCGCATCCGCGCTTCAAGGTGGACGGCGACAACATCCACTGTGATGTGGCTGTTGCCCCGTGGGAGGCAGTGCTCGGCGCCAAGGTCCCCGTACCCACACTCGACGGCGAGGTGGAGCTGACCATCCCGGCCGGGTCCAGCTCCGGGCGCAAGTTCCGCTTGCGCGGGAAGGGCCTGGGCACTGCGTCCAAGCGCGGCGACCTGCTTGTCCGTGTGATGATCCGGGTTCCCACGGAGCTCACCAGCGAGCAAAAGGAACTTTGGGAGAAGCTGGCGGCAACCTCGACCTTCAAGGCGCGCGCCTGAGGCATTCGACGTCAACAGCCGCGCCTCGCGTGAGCTGCATATCCCGAGGATGGAACCATGAGCATGACGAGAAACTCTTCTTCCCTGCCGATGCCGTCCAAGGTGCTCGCCTGGGAGGAATTTATCGAAGTGACCGGCGTGACGCCGGAACATTTGCAGGAACTGCTGGCCCTGGGCTGGATCGAAGCGCACATCAGCGCCTCGGAGGCGCAGATGTTCCAGGATGCGGACGTTTATCGCGTGCGCAAGCTGGAACGGATTTGCGGCGATTTTGAACTGCCCGTGGTGGGCGGGACCATCATCGTTGACCTGCTCGAGCGTATCGACCGCCTTGAGCGCATCGTGCGCGACCTGCACAACCTGGAGGATTAGGCTCCGGCCCTCACGGGCCCCGGCCCGAACTACCATAGCGGCCTGACCGGCCGGGCGCAGGGTTGCTCCGGCGCGGACAGGGTGGGGAGTACTGCATGGACATCAACAAGTTTACGGAAAAAGCCCGTGAGGCCATTGGCGCGGCGCAAGCCATCGCCGTGGGCATGGGCCATCAGGAAACCGATTGCGAGCACCTGGCGCTTGCCCTGGTGCAGCAGGAAAAAGGCATCGTCAGCGCCGACCTGGAGCACATGGGCGTCCAGCCGCGCGCGCTGGCCGTGGCGCTGGAAACATCGCTGCGCAAGCGGCCCTCGGTTTCCGGCGGCGGCATGGACCCCAACAAAATCAGTGTCACCCCGCGCCTGATGAAGGTCCTCGGCGAGGCGGAAAAAGACGCCCAGCGCCTTCAGGACGAATTCGTCAGCGTGGACACGCTCTTCCTCGCCCTCACGGACGTGGAGCCCACCTCCCCGCTCGGCGAGGTCTTCAAGGAATACAAGATCACCCGCGCCACCTTCTCCAGGGCCATGGAAGAGGTGCGCGGCGGCGCGCGCGTGACGAGCGCCACCCCCGAAGACACCTTCGAGGCCTTGAGCAAGTATGCCCGCGACCTTGTGGAGGCGGCGCGGCAGGGCAAGATGGATCCGGTCATCGGGCGCGATTCCGAAATCCGCCGCGTCATCCGCATCCTCTCCCGGCGCACCAAGAACAACCCGGTGCTCATTGGCGAGGCCGGCGTCGGCAAGACGGCCATCGTGGAGGGGCTGGCCTTCCGCATCGTCAAGGGCGACGTGCCCGAAGGGCTGCGCGGCCGCAAGATCTACGCGCTGGACATGGGCGCGCTCATCGCCGGCGCCAAGTACCGCGGCGAATTTGAGGAGCGCCTCAAGGCCGTGCTCAACGAGGTGGAGAAGAGCGAAGGGCAGATCATCCTCTTCATCGACGAGCTGCACACCATCGTGGGCGCGGGCAAGACCGAAGGCTCCATGGATGCGGGCAACCTGCTCAAGCCCATGCTGGCCCGCGGCGAGCTGCACTGCATCGGCGCGACCACGGTGGACGAGTACCGCAAGTATATCGAGAAGGACCCGGCCCTCGAGCGCCGTTTCCAGCCCGTGCTGGTGGAAGAGCCCACGGTGGAGGACGCCATCTCCATCCTGCGCGGCCTGAAGGAGCGCTTTGAGGTTCATCACGGCGTGCGCATCAGCGACTCGGCCATCGTCGAGGCGGTGGTGCTCTCCAACCGCTATATCCCCGACCGCCAGCTCCCGGACAAGGCCATTGACCTTATCGACGAGGCCGCGGCCATGATCCGCACCGAGATCGATTCCCTCCCGGCGGACCTCGACGAGGTGAACCGCAAGGTCATGCAGCTCGAGATCGAGCGCGAGGCCCTGCGCCGCGAGACGGACAGCGCCTCGCGCGAGCGCCTCGAAAAGCTCGAAAATGAGCTCGAGGAGCTCCGCAAGGAGCAGGAGGCCATGCGCAAGCAGTGGGAGAGCGAAAAGGGCTCCATCGACAGCGTGCGCGAAATCAAGGAGCAGATCGAGCAGACCAAGCTCGCCATCGAGCAGGCCGAGCGAGCCTATGACCTCAACCGCGCCGCGGAACTCAAGTATTCCAAGCTGCTCGAGCTCGAGAAGAAGCTAGCCGAAGTTTCCGGCGAAAAGAAGGACGGCGACGGCCCCCGCCTGCTGCGCGAGGAAGTGGGTCCCGACGACGTGGCCGAGATCGTGGCCAAGTGGACGGGCATCCCCGTGACCCGGCTGCTGGAATCCGAGCGGGAGAAGCTGCTCCGGCTCAACGAGCAGTTGCATGAGCGCGTGGTCGGGCAGGACGAGGCCGTCACCGCCGTGGCGGACGCCGTGCTCCGCGCGCGGGCCGGTCTTTCCGACCCGGCGCGCCCCACGGGCTCCTTCATCTTCCTCGGGCCCACGGGCGTTGGCAAGACGGAGCTCTCCAAGGCCCTTGCCGAGGCGCTCTTCGATACCGAAGACAACATGGTGCGCCTCGACATGAGCGAATACATGGAAAAGCATTCCGTGTCGCGCCTCATCGGGGCCCCTCCGGGATATGTGGGCTATGACGAGGGCGGCCAGCTCACCGAGGCCGTGCGCCGCAAGCCGTATTCCGTCATCCTGTTCGACGAGATCGAAAAGGCGCACCCGGATGTCTTCAACACGCTGCTCCAGCTCCTGGACGACGGGCGGCTGACGGACAGCCAGGGCCGGACGGTGGACTTCCGCAACTGCATCGTCATCATGACCTCCAATATCGGCTCCATGCACTTGCTTGACGGCATCGCCCTCGACGGCACCCTCAAGGAAGGCGCGCGGGAAAAGGTCATGGAAGACCTGCGCAACCACTTCCGGCCTGAATTCCTGAACCGCGTGGACGAGACCGTGGTCTTCCTGCCGCTTCGCCGCGACCAGATCGGCAAGATCGTGGAATTCCAGCTCCGGCGTCTGCGCAAGCGGATGGACGAGCGCAAGATCAAGCTCCATATGAGCGACGAGGCGCGCGACTATATCGCCAACGCGGGCTATGACCCGGTCTACGGCGCGCGGCCGCTCAAGCGCTACATCCAGCAGGCCGTGGAGACCCCGCTCGCCAGGGAGATCATCAGCGGCAAGATCCACGACGGCGAAGAGGTCCATATCGAGGTCAAGGACGGCGAACTCGCTTTTGAAGCCAAGCCCCTCAAGGACTGAGCGCGTCATGGGCGGCAACGCCGCCGATGCGGAATGATAAAGGAAAAAGCCCCCGGCATGCCGGGGGCTTTTTCATCCTGCTGCAGGGGGAAGCGCTACTGCGCATCCCCGCGTTTGTTTTTCGCGGCGTCCGGCAAGGCATGTTCGCGCCATTTTCTGTAACGGACGCCCCATGCGCCCATGGCGTCCAGCACCGGCTGGAGCGAGCGGCCGATGTCGCTCAAGGTGTATTCAACGCTTATGGGGCTGCCAGTATGGACAGCGCGGATGACAATGCCGTCCTCATCGAGGGAGCGCAGGGTGGTGCTCAACACCTTTTTGCTGATGCCGTCGAGCGCCGCCTGCAATTCTGTGAAGCGCATCGGGCCGGCGGAAAGCTGCTGAAGGATGAGCAGCTTCCATTTGCTCCCGATGACGCGGACAGTCACTCCCACGGGACAACTTGGCAAATCGTGGAGATTGCTCATGAACGGCTCCGACCAAACCTGATATGCGCGTCGCGGAGACCACGCGCAAATACCTTGGTGAGAGTGCCAATATCCCGGACCCCTGTCAAAAGGTTACGCTGCGGTTACCTGGTGAGCGCGACGCCATTCGTTGTCACTCTGGGCCACGGATGATAGGGTTGAGGTCCCTCATTTTTCAGGCAAAGGAGACGCACATGGAAAAGAAGGTCGTGTTGATTGGCGCAAGCGGCTTTGTGGGGATGGCGATTTTGCGGGAGCTTTTGGACCGTGGCTGGCAGGTAAGGGCGCTGGTGCGCGAGCCGCAAAAAATATCCCTCAAGAATCCCGCCCTGACCGTGGAAAAGGTGGACGTGAGCGACGAGAAGCGGCTGGAGAAAGCGTTAAGCGGCTATGCTGACGTGATCAGCGCGTATAATCCCGGCTGGAAGAACCCTGCAATTTATGAAGACACCCTCACGAACTATCCCAAGATCCTGGCTGCGGCCAAGGCCGCTCATGTCAAAAGGCTCCTCATCGTGGGCGGGGCGGGCTCGCTCTTCGTGGCCCCCGGCCTCCGGGTGATGGACACCGGCAACGTGCCGGATGACATCCTGCCCGGGGTGCGCTCGCTGGCCGAGTTCTACCTTGGCACGCTCATGCGGGAGGACGGCATCGACTGGGTGTTTTTTCCCCTGCCGGCGTGCTCGGCAATGCGGACGGCTCCCCCGGCGTGCGTACCGGCAAGTACCGGCTCGGCAAGGACGACCTTATCGTTGACGCGGATGGCAGGAGCACCATTTCTGTGGAAGACTATGCCAAGGCGATGGTCGATGAGCTGGAGAGCCCGGCGCATCACAAGGAGCGCTTCACCATCGGCTACTAGCGGGCTAATGGCGCGGCCATGTTTCCGGCAGCTTCATGCGGACCTGGCAAAAGAGTGGACGAAAGATGCAAGAAACTCCCCCAAGAGAACAGGCTGCCAGGCTGGACAC
>CAMWTD010000164.1 GCA_947177085.1 uncultured Desulfovibrio sp. | reverse complement strand
CCGGCGCCGCGGCGCCCGCATTGTGTTTGCCGCCGTCATAGACGGAATCGGGCGTCAGGTTGAGGATGCCCATGACCCCGAAGGGCGAGGCAGGGGCCAGGCTTGCGCCGCCCGCCGTCACCCACGGCGGCGTGGAAGCGCCGGGCCCGACGCGGCGGCCATCTGGGCGCGGCATCAGCGGCCCCGGAGGAAAGCCGGGCGGCCGCCTTTCCTCAAGCATATCATTCCCCGGGCTTTCCTTTGCCGTCCTCTCCGGGGGCGGGCGCGTCCTCGGCAGCGCCGGGGGTTTTCGCCGTGTCGCCGGGCGCGGGCTCGTCCTTCGGGGCCCCATCCTCCCGCCGGGCGTCGTCCCCGGCGGCCGTGGCCGCCTCGTCCGACTCGAGCAGGAAGTCCGTTTCCTGGCTGGTTTCCGCGCCTGTTCCCTTGACCGCGCCGTCCGCCGGGAAGGAGGCGGCGCTCACTTCCAAAGGGGGGAGGGGCTTGCCTTCCATGAGGAGGTCGAGGTCGTCGCCGGTGATGGTCTCCCGCTCAAGAAGGGCGCGGGCGATGCGGTGCAGGGTGTCGGCATTGTCCTCCAGCAGCTTGCGGCAGCGCGCGTGGGCTTCCTCCACGATGCGCTTGACCTCGGCATCCACGAGGCGCGCCGTGTCCTCGCTGAAGTTCTTGTTTTGCACCCATTCGCGGCCGATGAAGACCTCCTCCCCGGTCTCGCCGATGGAGAGCGTGCCGATGGCCTCGCTCATGCCCCATTCGCAGACCATCTTGCGCGCCATGCGCGTGACCCGCTCAATGTCGTTGGAGGCGCCAGTCGTGATGTCGTCGAGGATGAGCTCCTCGGCCACCCGGCCGCCGAGAAGCACCACAAGGTTGTTGCGCAGATAGGTGCGCGAATAGCCATGGCGATCCTCCTCGGGGAGCTGCATGGTCACGCCGAGGGCGCGGCCCCGGGGGATGATGGTGACCTTGTGCACCGGGTCGGAACCGGGCAAAAGTCGGGCCGCAAGGGCGTGGCCGCCTTCGTGGTAGGCGGTGATGCGCTTTTCCTCGTCGGAAAGGATGAGGCTGCGGCGCTCGCGCCCCATGAGGACCTTGTCCTTGGCGAACTCGAAATCGCGCATATCGAGGCGGTTTTGGTTGAGCTTGGCCGCCTGCAGGGCCGCCTCGTTGACCAGGTTCTCAAGGTCGGCGCCCGAAAAGCCCGGCGTGCCGCGGGCCAGCACATCGAGGTCCACGCCGGGGTCAAGGGGGGTGCGCTTGGTGTGGACTTCGAGGATGCGCCGACGCCCCCGCAAATCGGGCGTGGGGACGACCACCTGGCGGTCAAAGCGGCCGGGGCGCAACAGCGCCGGGTCCAGCACGTCCGGCCTGTTGGTGGCCGCGATAAGGATGACGCCCTCGTTGCTCTCAAAGCCGTCCATTTCCACAAGGAGCTGGTTCAGGGTCTGCTCGCGCTCGTCATGGCCGCCGCCAAGGCCAGCGCCGCGCTGGCGGCCCACGGCGTCGATTTCATCAATAAAGATGAGGCACGGCGCGTTTTTCTTGCCCTGCACGAAAAGGTCGCGCACGCGCGAAGCGCCGACGCCCACGAACATTTCCACAAAGTCCGAGCCGGAAATGGAAAAGAAGGGCACCCCGGCCTCGCCCGCCACGGCACGCGCAAGCAGGGTCTTGCCCGTGCCGGGAGGGCCCACGAGCAGCACGCCCTTGGGGATACGGCCGCCAAGGCGCGTGAACTTTTTGGGATTGGAGAGGAATTCCACCACCTCGGAGAGCTCTTCCTTGGCTTCGTCCACGCCCGCCACATCGGCGAAGGTGACGCGCGCGTTCTCCTGGTTGAGGAGCCGCGCCCGCGAGCGCCCGAAGCTCATCGCCTTGCCGCCGCCGCTCTGCATCTGGCGCATGAAGAAGACCCAGACGCCGATGAGCAGAAGCATGGGGAACCAGGAGACCAGCAGCGTCATGTACCACGGGGATTCTTCCGGCGGCTCGGCCTTGATCTCCACCTTTTTCTCGATCAGGCGGTTGACAAGGCCCGCATCCTGGGGGGCATACGTCTGGATGCTCCTGTTGTCCGAGGTCTTGCCGATGAGGGTCTGCCCCTGCATGGTCACGGAGAGCACCTGCCCTTCATCCACCTTGGTGAGAAATTCCGTGAAGGGCACCCGCTGCGCCCCGGACTGGGGCTGCTGGAACATATTGAAAAGCATCACCATCGCCAGGACGATCGCCGCCCAAAGCATCAGGTTGCGGCTGAACTGGTTCAATACTGCCTCCGTTGCCATTTGGTCGCGCCCACTCGGCGCGCCTGTCCACGCGGAATGTGGCCGCCGCGGCGACAACGCCTTTTGCGCGTGTGAGCGGCGGCCGCCCCCTGGGGGCAAGTCCCTTTCCATATAATATTCTTCCGGTTCTTGGCAATGGCTCCCGGCGGGGCGTCTTGACGCTCCGATACGAATGGCATACCGTGGCCTACTTTCCGCGAGGAAGTGGAAAGCGGCAGTCTGTGGCCGCCCACATCAAGGGCAGGGGAGACGGAAGGGGGCTTGAGCGTGGACGATCGGGAACAAAGGAAAAAGAGCGCGAAGCCTGTGGTCAAGCTGGGCACCAAGTCGCCGCATACGGCCTATTTCATGCCCATGCTCGAAAGCTTCGCCAGCAAAAACGAGCTCAACGAAGTCATCAAGAACCGCGTCACCAAGGCCTGCGACCTTTTGGACGGGGGCACGCCGCTCTTTCCCAACAATTTCCGCAAGGAACACTCCATCGCCTGGGTGCTGGAGAAATTCGGCGCTCTCGAGGGCGAAGCGCTGGAAGCAACGGAAGATGTGTTCGCCATCGCCGGGCGCATCGTCTCGCTCCGGTCCTTCGGCAAGGTGGCTTTCTTCCACCTCATGGACCAGAGCGGCAGCATCCAGTGCTATGCCTCGCGCGAATATCTGGACGAGGCAACCTACAAGATCGTCAAGAAGCTCGACGTGGGCGACATTGTGGGCGTTTCCGGCCATCTTTTCCGCACCAAGACGGGCGAGCTGACCATCGCCTGTCGCAGCTTGCGCCTCCTCACGCGCTCCATGCGGCCCCTGCCCGAAAAGTATCACGGCTTGAAGGACATGGAGACGCGCTACCGCCAGCGCTATGTGGATCTCATCGTCACGCCGCGCAGCCGCGAGATCTTCCTGAAACGCAGCCTCATCGTGCGGGAGTTCCGACGCTTCATGGAAGAGCACGGCTTCATGGAGGTGGAAACGCCCATCATGCAGCCCATTGCGGGCGGGGCCACGGCCAAGCCCTTCAAGACGCACCACAACGCCCTCGACCTGGAGCTGTTCTTGCGCATAGCGCCGGAGCTCTACCTGAAGCGCCTGCTTGTGGGCGGCTTTGAAAAGGTCTTTGAGCTCAACCGCAATTTCCGCAACGAGGGCATCGATACGCGCCACAATCCGGAATTCACCATGTGTGAATTCTACTGGGCGTATGCCACCTTTGAAGACCTCATGGACTTCACGGAGCGGCTCTTCGCCCACATTGCCCACAAGGCCTGCGGCAGCACGGTCATTACCTACCAGGGCGAGGAGATCGACCTCACGCCGGGCCATTGGCACCGCATGAGCTTTTATGACTCGCTCACCAAGATTGGCGGCCACCAGCCGGAATTTTACAACGATTACAATAAGGTAAAAGCCTATATCCGCGAGCGGGGCGAAAAGATCCTCGAAAACGAGTGTCTCGAAAAGCTCCAGGCCAAACTCTTCGACCTGGATGTGGAAGACAAGCTCATCCAGCCGCACTTCATCTATCATTACCCCACGGCAATCTCGCCGCTCTCCCGCCGCAACGACGCCCGTCCGGAAATAACGGACCGCTATGAGCTCTTTATCACCGGGCGCGAGCTCGCCAATGCCTTTTCCGAGCTCAACGATCCCGTGGATCAGCGCTTGCGCTTTGAGGAGCAGAAGCGCGAGCGCGAGGCCGGCGACGACGAGGCGCACAGCATGGACGAGGATTACCTGCGCGCCCTCGAATACGGGATGCCGCCGGCGGCCGGGCAGGGCGTGGGCATCGATCGCCTGGTCATGTTGCTCACGGACTCGCCCTCCATCAGGGAGGTCATCCTTTTCCCGTTGCTCAGGCCCGAGTTTCAGGCATCCTGACACATCCCTCAGAAAGGGCGCGACGGATATGCCGCCGCGCCCATGTACCAGCCCCGACTAGAGCTGCGGCAGCAGCTTGGGGTAGTCGGCGCTCTTGACGTATTGCCGGATGAAGGTCTGGGCGTCCTTGCGGTTGCCCGTGACCGTCGTCACCATGAAGACATCGCCTTCCGTGCCCACCCAGGCCTGGCAGGGCATCCCCTGCTGGGTGAACGAAAAGGTATATTGCCCGTTCTTTTCCACCGGGGGTTTTTCCGCCTTGAACTGCTCGGCGAACATGCCGGCGATGGTTTTGCCGTCGGCCACGCCGCGCGGGCCCACCACCATCGTCACCACGGCGCTCCCCGCCGTGCGCGCAAAGATGGCGCTGGTCATGCCCTGATTTTCCGTGGGGGCCATGATGGCCTTCCAGTCGTCCGGCATACTGACAGTATAATACTTGCAGACCAGTTGCTCGGGCCCCTTGGGCGCGGGAGCCGCTTCCGCGGCCTCGGGGGCCTTCTCGGCTGCCTTGACGCCCTGAGCGGCTTCGTCCGTTTTTTCCGCGGCCAGCGCGGGAACGGCCAGGCAGAGGGCGAGGGCTGCGGCGAGTATGTGCTTGAGCATGTTGTCTCCTTGCGGGGTTTTCGGGCGCGCGGGCGGGAACAGGCCGGGGGGCCCTTTGTCGCGCCTGCCCCAGAATAGCCGCTGCGCGCGCCAATGACAAGATTTGCCCGGCGTCCGCGCGGCGCGAGCGCCGTTGACAAGGTGCGCCGTGTCGGAACATAGTCGGGAAAAGATGCAAACCTGCGCCCGACACGCGCGGCGGCCGAAAAGGACCTCGGGCCGCCGCTTTGCTGTTGGCGCATCCTCCAGCCTGCGGGGGCCCCATGATCCGCATCCAGGAAGTTCTGGACAAGGTTTCGGAAAACAACAAGAACGCCAATCTTGAGCTCATCCAGCACGCCTATGTGTATGCGGCCACGGCGCACGCCGGGCAGACGCGGCTTTCTGGCGAGCCCTATCTTTC
>CAMWTD010000163.1 GCA_947177085.1 uncultured Desulfovibrio sp. | reverse complement strand
GCGCGCCCACCGTGGGCAGCGGCATCCCGAGGGACAGGTACGTGAGCACCAGGCGGATGCCCTCCCGGGCAAAGGCTTACATGCGGCCGCTCAAGGTCGCATCCTCGCAGCTTTCCGGCGTGATGGTGGAAAGCACCGGCCGCTCCCGGTCGGCAATACAGCAGACATGGCGTTCCACCAGTTCGGAAAGGCCCTGAAGGAGGGACTCTTCCGCGCTGTTCCCGGCGGAGGAGCCATTGAATTCGCCGAGCATCCGAAACCAGTCCAGCGGCAGCCAGACCGTGCGGCCGCTCAAAAGGTGCGTGGCGGGATAAAATTGCCAGCGGGCGAGGTCCATGATGCGCCGCGCGCGCCCGCGGGGCATGGAGTCTCCGACCGAGCGCAGGACCTCATCCAGCGGCAGCAGGGCGTCGCCAAAGCGGGCTTCGGCCTCGCTCCATGTGCCGCTGAACGCCTCGTGCGGCCGTTCCCAGAAGCTGAAAAAGGCAAAACGCTCCATCACTTCCATGAGCGCCGAGGCGAGGGCCTGCGCCTCCGAGGAGCCTTTGCCCATCTGCTTGCGCGTGGGCATGACCGCGCGGGCGTCCTCACCGCAAATGCCGAGGTATACCGGGATGCCGAGCCGGCCCACATCCACCCGGCGCGCGCCCGCGACCACGTCGAGGCCGGCCCGCGCGAGGCTGGCGCGCACGCGCTCCACCGTGACGGCGGGGCTCACGGCCTTGTCCAGGTCCCGGGTGTAGCCCTTGGGGCAGGGGCTGAGAATGATGCGAGGGCTTGTCATGGCCGCTCCAGGATGCAGATATTGTAGACGCGCCGCTGTTCCGCGCCGTCCTCGTCCCTGCTTTTCACGCCGATCTTGCCTTCCCGCACTGCGAAGGACCTGGACGCCAGCTTGGCAAAGCGGGGCTTGGCCCGCGCGAGGTCCGTGCAGAAAAGGGCCTTGCCGCCGGGGGCGAGGTGTCGCTCGAGAAATTTCAGGAGCGGCCTGTGCAGGTCATCGAGATAGAGCAGCTCGGACGCGGCGATGGTGTCAAAACCTTCGGGAAAACGCGCATCCTGCCCGGGCGTGGTCACGTCGAGGTGACGCACCTCGATGCGGTCCTCCAAATGGTTTTTCAGCACATTGGCCCGCGCAAAGGCGAGGGCGTCCGCCACATTGTCGCTGGCGACGATATGCGCAAAGCCGTAGCGCGCCGCCACCATGCTGCAAATGGCGCAGCCAGCGCCAATTTCGAGCAGGCGCTTGCCCTGCGGCTCCTGAGTGCGCAGGAAGCGCCCCAGCACAAAGGAGCCTGGCCAGACCTTCGCCCAGAGGGGCAGGTCCCTCATGGGGTCGTGAATGGCCCCGCGGCGCAAAAGGGCGTCCAGATGCCGGGGCATGTCGCGCACAGTGAGCACATCCAGGCAGCCGTCATCCACCTCAAGCGGTTCAAAGTCGGCGTCAAAGGTCTTGCGGATTTCGGCGAGCAGGCGGTCCAGCTCGCCAGCGGGGGCGGGGCTGGGGGCGTCGTGGGCACTGGGCATGGTCATTCCTTGGCGTTGTGGGAGCCGCGGGCGCGGCATCCGCGCTGGAGCCTACAGCGGTCAGGAGCGTAAATCAATGCCTTGCCAATTCGCCCCTGAAGACGCATCCTGTGGCGACAACGCGGGAGGAGAGCATGGCGAGCGCCAACATAGCGGCATTGTTCCGGCTGGAAATCCTTGCGGAAGAGGAGGACTTCGACCGCGTGAGCGGTCTGCTTGCCCTCGGCGCGCCTTTCGGCTGGGAGGAGGAAAGCCTTGCGGGCGGCGAGACGCGCTTTGTCATCCACTGCGAATCCGAGGACCATCTGCGGCGCTTGCGGGATGAACTCCTCGCCACGGCCCCGCAGGCCAGCGCGACGCTGGCCACCGTGGAGCGGCAGGACTGGCTTGCGGCGTGGCGGCAGTTTTTCACCCCGGTCCTCTGCGGCGCGCGTTTTGTGGTGCTTCCGCCGTGGCTTGCCGGGGAGGAGCGCTCTCCCGGGCGCATCCCCATCCTCATTGAGCCCAAGAGCGCCTTTGGAACTGGGCATCATGCCACCACGGCCCTTTGCCTGCGCGTGGCGAGCGACCTTCTGGATGCCGGGCGCGTTCACCCGGGGCAGTCCTTTCTCGACCTTGGCACGGGTTCGGGCATCCTCGGCATCGGCTGCGCCAAGAGCGGGCTCAAGGGGCTGGGCCTCGACATTGACCCGCTGGCCGTGGACAATGCGCGCGAAAATCGCGACCTTAACGGCGTCGCCCGGGACGCCTTTGAGATTGCCCAAGGGAGTGTGGCAAAAGCGGCGGGCCGCAGTTTCGACCTCGTGCTTGCCAACATCCTCGCCCGGCCGCTCATGGAAATGGCGACGGAGCTCGCCGCCGCGCTGGCATCCGGCGGCTGCCTCGTGCTCTCCGGCATTTTGGAGACCCAGGCCGATGCGGTGGAAGCCGCCTATCGGGCGCAGGGGCTGCCAGCCGCCCGGCGCATCATTGACGGCGAGTGGTGCGCGCTCCTGTGGGCGTGAGTTGACATGGGCCGAAGGCTGGGGCAGCCTTGCGGGAGCGGCGGCGCGGTGCTGCCCAAAAATCCTCAAGAAAAACTTTAAGTCCTCTCAAGGAGAAACCATATGGATACCGTGACCTTTCAGGGAACGCCCCTGCACCTCATGGGCCAGCAGCCGAAGGTTGGCGCGCCCGCGCCGGACTTCACCCTCACGGCCAATGACTTGAGCCCCCGCACCCTCAAGGACTATGCCGGCAAAATCCTCGTCCTCGCCTGCGTGCCCTCGCTGGACACCCCGGTCTGCGACCTTGAGATGCGGCACTTCAACGCCGAGGCGGCCAAGCTCTCCGACAAGGTGCGCATCGTGGCGGTAAGCCGCGACCTGCCCTTTGCCCAGGCCCGCTGGTGCGGCGCGGCCAACGCCAAGGCCGTGGAAACGCTGTCGGATTATAAGGAGGGGGGCTTCGGGCTCGCCTATGGCGTGCTCATCGAGGAGCTCAGGCTGCTCGCGCGGGCCGTCTTTGTGGTTGGGCCCGACGGCATCCTCACCTACAGCCAGATAGTGCCGGAAATGACCGACGAGCCCGACTATGCCGCCGTGCTCAATGCCGTGAAGGCGCTTGCGTAGAGCTTGCCTTTCTTTATCGCGGTTGGGGGCGCGCCGGAGTCATCCGGCGCGCCCCCTGCCGTTTTTGGCGCTCTTTACAGAATTGGCCGCCTAGACATCGAAGAGCATTTCCAGGTCCTCGCGCGTGAGGGATTTCCACGTGTCCTGCCCGGGAATGATGGCCTCGGCCACGCCGCGCTTGGCCTCCTGCAACTTGAGGATCTTTTCCTCCACCGTATTCTGGCAGATGAGCTTGTAGGAAAAGACCTGCCGCGTCTGGCCGATGCGGTGGGTGCGGTCCGTGGCCTGGCTTTCCACCGCCGGGTTCCACCACGGGTCATAGTGGATGACATAGTCCGCCGAGGTGAGGTTGAGGCCCGTGCCGCCGGCCTTGAGCGAGATGAGGAAGATGGGGATGTCCGGGCTGTTGTTGAACCTGTCAACCTGCTCGAAGCGGTCCTTGCTCGCGCCGTCGAGGTAACAGAAGGGCATCTGCGAGAAGTCCAGCCACTGACGGATGATGTGCAGCATCTGCACGAACTGCGAAAAGACCAGCACCTTGTGGCCGCCTTCCACGATTTCCGTCACCATGTCCTTGAAAGCGTCGAACTTTCCCGAGGGCAGGTTGTTGGAAAAGCCCGGCAAATCCATCTTGAGCAGGCGCGGGTGGCAGCAGATCTGCCTGAGCTTGAGCAGGGCGTCGAGGATGGACATCTGGCTCTTGGCAAGGCCCTTCTCGTCCACATCGGCGAGCACCTGGGCGCGCAGCTTGCGCGCGAGCGCGGAATAGAGCTCGGCCTGGGCCTCTTCCAGCGCGCAACAGGTGACGCTCTCCACCTTGGGCGGCAGATCCTTGGCCACCTCGGCCTTGGTGCGCCTGAGGATGAAGGGGCGGACCCGCGTGCGCAGGTAATCGAGGGTTTCTGCGTCGCCATCCTTGATGGGCTTGACGATGCCCCGCTGGAAGGCGTGCTGCGAGCCGAGAAAGCCGGGCATAAGGAACTCGAAGAGCGACCAGAGCTCAAAGAGGTTGTTCTCGATGGGCGTGCCCGAGAGGCAGAGGCGCATCCGGGCATTGATGCGGCGCACGGCGCGGGCTGTGATGGTGTTGGGGTTCTTGATGTTCTGGGCTTCGTCCAGGATGACCGTATTGAACTCGTGCTTTTCGATCTCTTCCAGATCGCGGCGGAGCAGGGCATAGGTGGTGATGATGAGGTCCGAGCTCTCGATGTGCTTGAACATGCCCTCGCGGCGCGTGCCGTAGATAATGAGCCGCCGGAGATTGGGGACGAATTTTTCCGCCTCGCGCTCCCAGTTGGGCAAAACCGAGGTGGGAACCACGATGAGATTGGGCCCCTTGGGGTGGCTCTCCACCATGTACTGGATGAAGGCCAGCGTCTGCACGGTCTTGCCAAGGCCCATCTCGTCCGCGAGGATGCCGCCAAAGCCGTATTCCGAAAGAAAGTTGAGGTAGGAAAGGCCCTGCGTCTGGTAGCCGCGCAGCGAGGCGTTGAGCCCCTTGGGCGGCGCGATGGGCCTGACCTCCCGGAAGGAGCGGATTTTTTCCCTGAGCTTGTTCCAGAAAGAATCGGTTGTGGCCCCGGGCAGGTCCTCCAGAAGACTGTCCAGCACAGGCGCTTCAAACTGCTTGAATTTCTGCTGCGGCGGCTTGCTCGGGTCGAGGCCGAGCGCCGTGAGCTTGTGGGAGAGCTTTTCCAGCCACGCCTCCGGCAGGCTCGTATAGGAGCCGTCCTTGAGCTGCACATAGCGCTTGCCGCGCGCCCAGGCCTTCCAGATCTTTTCCAGCGGCAGGGACTGTCCCTCGTAATCCACCGTGATGTCGAGCGAGAACCATTTTTCCTTCTCGTTGCTCGTCACCTGCGCCGTGATGGTGGACTTGGCCGTGCGCATCTTGTAGCGCGAGAGCGCCTTTTCCCCGAAGACGCGGTAATTTTCCACAAGGCGCGGATAGCAGTCGAGGAGGAAGGCGATGGCTTCCTCCGGCTCGAGGAACCACAGCTTGTTGGAGCGCGCCTGAAAGTCCATGCTGGCG